>NZ_JAPVZK010000038.1:0-13727 GCF_041432345.1 Streptococcus sp. 27098_8_103 | reverse complement strand
AAAAAGCCAGGTAATAGCTACCTAGCTTTTCTGGTTCTATTTAGTTAAATCGATTCGACGACCAATTTTACCAATGATAATCGCACCAATAATTAATGAGGCAAATTCACCGATTCCTGTTGTGAACCAAGTAAGGAAAAATGGTAATTGCGCTACGATATTCAACTCGGCAGCGATAGTAATCATAGAAATTGAAAAGAGGATTGAAAAGAAGAAATGATCTTTTCGAATTAATCCATTAAAGAGGTAATCTTTGCTGTATTTTGCAAAAAGCCAAACACCTAGACTGAGGAATACTAGGGTTGATCCACCACCAACAAAGACATCTAGCAGTCCGAAGCTAAAGAAATTAGCAATCATACAACCAATGGTAACTCCAATGATGTACTTAGGATTGTAAAAAGCCATAAAGTTCATCATTTCTGAAATACGAAACTGATAAGCACCATAGCTGATGGCATTTAGGGGCGGTGTAACAGTCAAAACGACATAGATAGCAGCGACGATTGCGATATCTGCAACATCACGAATAGTTAATTTTTTCATCTTTTCTCCTTTAGCGGTTACCCGCGTGTAATATGCTTGGTGAAAGAAGCTAAGCACCAAGGGTTGCTTTATTCAACCTTACTAGTATAGCACAATAGCCTGCTTTATGCTATACTAAAAGCATGAAAAAACGCATTCAAAGTCTCTTCGTGAATGAGCTCTTAGCCTATCTTTTTTTTGGTATAGCAACTACTCTTGTTTCTATACTATCACGATTAGTCATTTATCAACTAGCTCACAGAGAACTCCTTGCTACTGCCTTAGCAAATATTATCGGTATCCTATTTGCATTTATTACAAATGATAGGCTTGTCTTTAAGCAAGATAGAGAGAATTGGTCAATCCGTTTAGTAAAATTTACTATAGCACGTCTTTCTACTTTTCTTTTAGACTTGTTTTTAACTTTTCTCTTTGTAACTCAGTTTCCTAATATTATCGGGCAATTTGTAAATAATAATATTAATAGAGTGAATCGTATTGAAACAATTATTGCACAATTCTTAATAATTATCCTCAATTACATTTTTAGTAAGGTATTTATTTTTAAAAAATAAGAAAAATTTTAAACATATAGCTTGCAAGAATTTCTTAATTAATATATAATTAAGTGTAAGAGTTTTTTGAAAGGAAATTATGAAAATGTTAAAAGATCTTAAAGCATTCTTGCTTCGTGGTAATGTTGTTGACCTTGCTGTCGGTGTGATCATTGCCACTGCTTTTGGTGCAATCGTTACATCACTTGTTAACGATATCATCACTCCACTTATTTTGAATCCAGCCTTGGAAGCTGCGAAAGTACAAAACATCGCTGAGCTTGCTTGGAATGGTGTTACATATGGTAAATTCTTGAGTGCTGTTATCAACTTCCTAGTTATCGGTACTGTTCTCTTCTTCGTTATCAAAGGAATTGAAAAAGCTCAAAGCCTTACTAAGAAAGAAGAAGCTGCTGAGGAAGCTCCAGCTGGTCCAACTGAGTTGGAAGTACTTCAAGAGATCAAAGCTCTTCTTGAGAAAAAATAATCAATTAAAAGGATCTAGCACAAAGCTAAATCCTTTTTTCTTTACTCTTTTGGTAACTTACCTGCTTTTTCAAGCATTTTCTTAATAAGATAAGGCATCTTAACATTTTCACGACCTTTTTTCTCAATCAGTTTTTTCACAAATTCCGGCATTTGTAAATCTTGAGATTCAGCCAAAATATTTTTCGTCTCATCTGACGGAACTAACTCATCAAAGGTTTCTTCTTCTGGGAGAAATTCCTTAAACTCTTTGTTCTCATTAGCTCTGACGGTATTGACCAAGGCATCAATCAAGCGAGAATCTGTATTTGGCATTGGTGGACGATGGTAGTTTACTCCAAATTCCTGACATAAATCATAACATTCCACATCATTGTCAAACAAGACTTCAATGTGCTCACTGATAAAACTAATAGGTACAAAAATATAATGGTCTGGATGTTCTTTCTGTTCTCTGAGATACTCTAAAACATCTGGTTTAATCCATGGAATACCAATATCACTCTCACTCTGCCAAGTGTTGGTATATTGTTCTGAACTCAAACCTAGTTTTTCAGCGACTAGCTTGCTATTTTCAAAAATTTGATCGATATAAGGATCACCAAAATCCAAGGCAAAAATGGGGACACTGTGGGCTGAAAAGATGACTTTAAAGCTATCCTGTTTTACTTCTTCTTTTAAAATCTTAGCAATTTCATCTGCCCAATAGTTTAAGAGCGCTTCTTCTTGATACCAGTCCTTGATAACTAAAAATTTAATTTGTTTGCTTTCTAAAAATTTTTCATAGCCCATGACAGAGTAGAAAGAATAATGAGGTTCTAAAATCAAGCAAATGCACTGCTCGATTCCGTCTGCTTCCATCTGACCAATCACATCTGGAATAAAGGGTCTAGAAAACTTATTAGCAAAATAAACACTGTATTCATTCCCCAGCCTAGCTTCTACCAAGGCAACCTCTTCACGGGTAATTTTTTGCAGAGGCGTCCCTCCAATTAGTACATAATTATCATAGAGAGTTTGAATCTCGTGGTCTTGAGGTCTCACTCCACGACGAATATTTGTGAAAAAATCAGCCACACCTTCAAAGGTAATCTCTTCTGGCGAACCGAAAGTCATCATTAAAATTGCTTTTTTCATAACTACTTCCTTGTGATATTTTTATCAAGTTTATTTTATCATTAATTTGTTGATAAGTAAACGCCAACATAGCGAATTTCCCTAACTTCAGTCTTTTGTTTTTCTCTCTTTTCTATGATACAATGGAAAAAATGAATTCAAAAGGAGTTTTTTATGACTTACCCCAATCTCTTGGACCGCTTCTTAACCTACGTTAAGGTCAACACGCGCTCTAATGAACACTCTACTACTACTCCAAGTACACAGAGTCAGGTTGACTTCGCAACCAATGTTCTTATCCCTGAAATGAAACGTGTTGGACTGCAAAACGTCTACTACCTTCCAAATGGTTTTGCGATTGGTACCTTGCCAGCCAACGATCCGTCTTTAACACGTAAAATTGGCTTTATCTCCCACATGGATACTGCTGACTTTAATGCCGAAGGAGTCAATCCACAGGTAATTGAAAACTACGATGGTGGTGTGATTGAACTTGGAGATTCTGGTTTCAAACTCGATCCAGCTGACTTTAAGAGTCTTGAGAAATATCCAGGTCAAACACTCATCACAACAGATGGAACAACCTTGCTAGGAGCTGATGACAAGTCAGGCATTGCTGAAATTATGACAGCTATTGAATATCTTACTGCTCACCCTGAAATCAAGCACTGTGAGATTCGTGTTGGCTTTGGTCCAGATGAAGAAATTGGTGTTGGTGCTAATAAATTTGATGCAAAAGATTTTGATGTTGATTTTGCCTACACAGTTGATGGTGGCCCACTAGGTGAACTTCAGTACGAGACCTTTTCAGCAGCTGGTGCTGAATTGCATTTCCAAGGACGCAATGTCCACCCTGGTACTGCCAAAGGTCAGATGGTTAATGCTCTTCAGCTAGCAATTGATTTTCATAATCAACTTCCAGAGAATGACCGACCTGAGTTAACTGATGGCTACCAAGGTTTCTATCATCTTATGGATGTTGCTGGAAACGTTGAGGAGGCGCGTGCAAGCTACATAATTCGTGATTTTGAAAAAGATGCCTTTGAAGCGCGTAAAGCAGCTATGCAGTCTATCACTGATAAGATGAATCAAGAACTTGGTAGCGACCGTGTCACTCTAAACTTGACAGACCAGTACTACAATATGAAAGAAGTCATTGAAAAAGATATGACTCCAATTACCATTGCTAAATCTGTTATGGAAGATTTAGGTATCACTCCTATTATCGAACCAATTCGTGGAGGGACAGACGGCTCTAAGATTTCCTTTATGGGAATCCCAACTCCTAATATCTTTGCGGGAGGAGAAAATATGCATGGACGTTTTGAATACGTCAGCCTTCAGACTATGGAACGTGCAGTTGATACCATCATTGGTATCGTAGCTTATAAAGACTAAAAAGACGAGGTAGCTTAGCTACTTCGCCTTTCTTTTTATTCTGCTGGTTTTTCTTGATTTCCAGTACTTGTTGTAGATTCTGTTGTTTCCTTTTCTGAAGCTGGTTCAGCAGGTTTAGAATCTGTTGTGTTGCTTGGTTTGTTTTCGTCACTTGCAGTTTCACTATTAGATTCCGCAGCTGCTGATGTTTCAGTTTCGGAACTTGTGTTCTCACCATTTGCTTCAGCATTTGTCGCTGGAGTTGCTTCTTCACTCGAGCTTGATTTTGACTTAATTTCTTGATTCAAGACCAGAATAGCTTTTGTCAATTCAAGTAAAGCAGCCTTATCCTTACTCTTAGCAGAAAGTTGGTCTAGTAATGCATCCACCTTATCAAAGTCTGCATCAGACCCCTTATTGTTTTCTAAATATGCGTGAAGCGACATGAGAATATCGTAGAGTTTTTGATAGAGTACAAGTGTCTGAGGATCTTGCTCAGCATTTTCCTTCTCTTGTTGGAGGGCGCTAGCGATACGAGTCAAGACATCTTTTACCTGACTGTTTACTTCATCCAAGTCTGCATCAGCCTTGTTTGTGGCAGCTTTGAGATTTTCTACTTCTTCTGCCAAGGATTGTCTGATTCCTTCTTCTTGGATTTGTTCCAAGAGTTGATTTGCCTTGCTCAAAAGACTTTCTACTTCTTCCTTGCTAACATGATTGACATGTTCTTCAGGCATAAAGTCTCCGTACAATTCTTTCAAGAAGCCATAAATAGCTGTCTTGGCACTTTGATTATCTACTTTTTCAGTATCTAGAACTGTTTGACTTGATTTCGCAGTAGTTGGCTGAGCTTTCAAAGCTTCTTCCACTTCTTGTTTTGCCTGATAGATGCTTGGGAATAGTCTGTTCAATTCTGCTGCCTTAAGGAAAGATTGAGATTGATACAAGGTCCAAGTCAACTGAGCTACTTTGTTCCGAAGTTCATCATTTAAACGACCGTCATTTACGTGTTCGTAGAAATACTTGATGTATTCTACAGTTGTAACACCTGTTCGATCATTAAAGTCTTGAAGAGCTTGAAGTTGTGATTCAACCGCTACTAAAGCAGCTTCATCTTTAGCCAACTTAGCCTCTTGGAGTCGAACGAGAAGGTCTTTCTTTGGAAGTCCATAAGAGTCTGTATCCAGTGTATTGATTTTATCAATCAAGGCCTGATATTTCTTATCTAAAGCACTTGTTTCAGTAGGTTTGACACTTTCATCAATATGGATATATTGCTTATCAAAGAGATCAAGGGTTGCAAGATAACCTGCTGTAGAGTTAGTTGCAAGTTTCTTCATGTTTTCAGTAAACTGACCTAAGGCTAACTCAATCTGTCTTTGTTCGATAGGCTTGTCTTTGTAGATACTTCTGCTATCAGCTAGAAGTTGATCCACTTTTTCCAAGACTGCCTTCTCATCAAAAGCTCCAGGTTGATAATTGGATTGTAGAGCTGGAATCTTGTTTTTCAAAGCCACTTCATACCCCTTAGTTTGAACCTTGATGTAGTGATTATGGTCGCCATGAGGAATCACAAAACTACCATTTTCTACCTGTAAGCTATACGGAGACACGCCATCTCTCAAAGCAGTCGTGTAGAGTTCGTTTAGGAAATCAAGTTCTGGATTGCCAGTTCGGAGTGGCAAACGAACATGTTCCTTACGAACAGCATATGGGTGGATATGAGTTGGATCGTAGGCTTGGTCTGGATTTCCAAAAACAAAGAATCCGTTTGAAATTCTAATCGCTTCAAGTGGCACGCCGTATGTCTTCGAAATATAAGCAATCTTTTCTTCATCGCTAGCATCTCTTGAGAAAGACTCTACCGTTTTAGCAAGAGGTTTTACAGGCTCTGCATCATGATGTGTTTTCAAATGATCCTGAGCTGCCTTGACTTGATCAGCTGTCAAATCCTTCTTGAAGAAGTAATGATTATGGTCTCCGTGACTCATGACAAAACCTTGCTCATCCTCACTGATGACACGATTAGCATCAAAGCCGTGATCATGGTCATCATCATGATGGTGTCCATGATGATCTTCATCGTGATCGTCATCATGAGCTGGATTTGGTGTTGCTGTATTTGCCCCTTTCAAGTGGTCTTGTGCGGCCTTGATTTGATTAGCAGTCAAATCCTTCTTGAAGAAGTAATGATTATGGTCGCCGTGACTCATGATAAATCCTGAGTCATCTTCAGCAATAATACTATTGGCATCAAAGCCGTGCCCATCTTCTTCATGTTCCTCATGTGAAACACCTGGATTGATTGGAAGAGATGGTGAAGGTGTTACTAGACCATTATTTGGAAGAGTTGGTTGTCCAATTGGGTTCGATTTGGGAATGTAATGGAAATGATCACCATGTCTGACGATATAAGCTGTAGCTGTTTCTTCAACAATATCTTTGGGATTAAAGATATAACCATCAGATGTTGAAGAGATTGCCTTATTTGTAGTCAATGTAGATGGATTACTTGGAAGACTTCCTAGACTAGATGCTACTTTATTAGTTTTTTCATTTTTAGAAACTGTAGAACCAGTTCCACCGATAGGAACCATTCTAGCAATCTTTTCTTCTAAAGGAGAGAGCTTGCTGTAAGGAATAAAGTGATAATGGTCGCCATGCGGTATCGCAACTCCATTTGGTGTACGACTGATAATCTTAGCAGGGTCAAAGACCAGACCATCTGATTCACTGTAACGTTGGTCGCTAGGTGAATCATAGAGTTCTTTCAATAGACTTTGGAGATTTTCAACTTTGCTTTCTGGCTTGCTAGTTGATTCTTTCTCTATAGCTTGAGTATTATTGTCACTAGCTGTTGAAGAATAGCTTAACTGACTCGGTTGCGTATTTTTGCCCGCTAGATGAGCTTTAGCTGCTGCTAATTCACTAGCAGACAAATCACTTTTTGGAATGTAGTGATAGTGACCACCGTGAGGAACGATATAGGCATCACCAGTATCTTCGATAATATCGGCCGGATTAAAGACATAACCATCATCTGTTGTATAGCGTCCCTGAGATCTTGCTACAGCAACATCTGAGCTGATCTTCTCATTATCTTTGACATGTTCTTGTTTTTGACGGTTGATTTCATCCTTAGTTCGAACATTATCAGCGTGAGCTGCATCTTTCAGGTAGACATAATATTTTCCATCTACCTTGATGATATACCCCCCCTTGACTTCATTGACAATATCTCCATCCTTAAGTTGGTAGTTTGGATCCTTCATCAAAAGTTCTTCGCTAAAAAGGGCATCATAAGGAACTTTCCCATTATAGTAATGATAGTGATCACCGTGTGACGTTACATAGCCTTGATCTGTAATTTTGATGACAATTTGTTCAGCCTGAATTCCTTCTTTCTGGCTAACCTGATCTGGTGTCAAGTTTTCACTTTTCTGACTTGACTGGCTACCATCCACATAAGAGACACGATTATTGTCCTTATTTTCCTGCGAGCGATGCTGGTTCAGTGCATAAGCACAAAGACTCAAGGATACGATAAGAGCTGATCCAGCTGCTATATATTTTTTATTGAATTTCATAAATCCCTCATTTCAATAAATGTTGAAGCTTTTTCTTAACTTCTTTTCTCGGTTAAACAGTTTTTTCTAAACTGGTTATTTAACCAATTAATTAACCAGTAAATAGTTTACCTTTTTTAATCTTATCTGTCAAGATTTTTATGTCATTCTAAGAAATAAAAGCCAGTATTGCTACTGACTCTTACTTCATATTGATTTATAGGATAAAATCTGTTCTTATGGTTTCGTTATAACTGACTCGCTACCTTTTAACAAAGCAAGTAATTTTTCTGCTTCTGCCATGATACCATTATTATCCATGGTTTGGAGGTTCAAATTATTCCGTAAACCAGCTAGGCTCTCTGTCACATTGTCTTTCAAACTAACATCCGTTACACTATTAAGTAAAGCTTCTACTTCTTTGAGCTTAGCTTCTACTTTTTCTGTCTCTACTTGAGAGACTTCTGGCTCAGCAGGTGTTTCCTCTACTGGCTCTTCTTCATCAGTGCTCGATTTATAAAGATTATCTACTGAAGGGTTTAGACCTGTGTGATTTTCTTTTTCATTAGATTTAGGATGGGTTGACTCATCTGCTTCATGATGATTTTCCTTATCTTCATCAGATTTACCGTCTTGGTCTGCCTTATTTTTACGAACATGGTTGCTAGCATTACCCCAACCGTTATCTGAGTGAGGACGTTCGTTAGGATGTTCAACGTAGTATTTCACCGTCGCAAAGAGATCCTCTAAACTATAGCCTTTAGGTGCCTCATAAAGTCCTTCGTCAAACCACCCAAATTTAATGTTATGGTAATGGTCGTAATGAGGAATAATTAAGCTACCATTTTTAACTTCAACAGTATGTTGGAGATTGTAAGGAATATGATCAAGGGGAACCTTCTTAGCTGCTTTCACTTTATTATAGATTGCTTCTACTCCTTTAACCTCAGTATTTCCTGAACCCTGATTATCTGTTGAAGGAGGCGTCAAACCTTTCTCTTTAGCATAAGCCTGAGCTGCCGCTCTTTCAGCTTCAGACAAGCTCTCTTTCTTAATCCAATGACTATGGCCCATATGAGGCGTTACATAGGCATCTCCTTCATCACTGATAATATCATGTTCGTCAAAAATGTAACCATCTGACGTTGTATACTTATCAGCTAATTGAGCAATACGGACTTCGTTTTCGGTATATTCAATTTGAGAATTTGGTTTGCCAAGTCGTTCTGGATGGGTAATTGGTGCTAGGAATGCCAATAAATCATCTACCAATTTTCCTTTATTAGAAGATTCATCATTCAAGCGTTCTGCTAATTTGTCTAAAGCTTGGAAATCAGAAGTACGACCCTTATTTTCAGACAAGGCTTTATGAGCCTCGGCCAATAAATTATATGCTTTATCATAAAATTCTTGGTCCCTAGGTGGTACATTTTCTTTCTTCGCAACTAGAGCGTGTGTTTCTTGAGTTTTCTTAGACAAAAGATTTTCAATAGCATCAATCTTATCCTTAGCTAGGTCTTTAGCTAGAACATAACGACTAACGCCCTTATCCTCGATAATATAACCGTCGCCAATTTTTCTAACAACCTGGTTGACATCAAGTTCAGTCTGTTTATTTTCCACTGGTGCAAGAGGTTTGGTAGTAGGGGCTGGCTTCAGAGGAGTGACGCTTGGCAAGACAACACTGCCATTTTGTCCCTTGACAGCTATCATACGAGCCAATTTTTCTTCCAAAGGGGACATTTGTGAATAAGGGATAAAGTGATAATGATCTCCGTGAGGAACTGCCACACCATTGGCAGTACGTTTAGTAATCTGTGCTGGGTCAAAGACTAAGCCATCCGATTCCACATGGCGTTCTGATAAAGGTTTGGCATACAATTCACTTAAAAGTGTTGGGATATCTTCCCCTTGACTTTGATGATATGTTGGGGTGACAGTCAGGTTTGGTGTCTCTGTCAAACTTGGCTGGGCTGGATTTGGATTGTCACTACTTGGTTTACTTGAACTTGTAGCAGAATGTGAGCCTTGTTTCCCATTCCAATAGGCTTGGGCAGCAGCCAATTCTCCTGCCGACAAATCACTCTTAGGTATATAGTGGAAATGATTTCCATGCGGTACAACAAAAGCATCTCCTGTATCTTCAATCACATCTGTCGGACTAAAGACATACCCATCATCCGTTGTATAAGCGCCTCCAGTTCCTCGATTTGATGCTTGCGTATTGAGATTAAAGTTTGGTCTAATCGTTGAACTTGATGTTAAACTTGGTTTCTCAGGACTGCTTGGTTTCGTATTGTCAGAATGACTTTGAACTGGCTGACCTCCAATTGGCAGATTTCGAGCCAATTTTTCTTCCAAGGCAGACATTTGTGAATAAGGGATAAAGTGATAATGATCTCCGTGAGGAACTGCCACACCATTGGCAGTACGTTTAGTAATCTGTGCTGGGTCAAATACTAAGCCATCAGATTCCACATGACGTTGGCTAAGTGGCAAAGCGTACAATTCTTGAAGGAGATTAGCTAAATCCTCATTTTGACTCTCAGGGGTTGTTGCAGAATCTTGAGGAGCCTCAGATTGACTCGTTCTCACACTAGATCTTGTTTCTCCCCTGCTTGAACGGTATTCAACGGTACTTAATTGGCCACCTTTTCCAGATAGGAAGGCTTGGGCAGCAGCTAATTCACTGGCAGACAAATCACTCTTAGGAATATAGTGGAAGTGATTGCCATGAGGAACGATATAGGCATCACCCGTATCCTCAATGATATCAGAGGCATTAAAGATATAACCATCATCCGTTGTATAGCGTCCTTGAGCTCTGGCTGCAACTACTGCCTGATCATTAGAAGCACCCCCGTGATTACTACTATGTTCCTGCTTCTGACGTTTAATCTCTTCTTTTGTACGAATATTGTCCGCATGGGCGGCATCCTTGAGGTAAACATAGTATTTCCCGTCTACCTTAATCACATAACCACCCTTGATTTCATTGACAATGTCTGAATCCTTCAACTGATAATTCGGATCTTTCATCAGCAGTTCTTCACTGATGATAGCGTCAAAAGGAACCTTGCCATTATAGTAATGATAATGATCTCCATGAGAGGTCACATAACCTTGATCCGTAATCTTGATAACAATTTGTTCGGCGTTGATTCCCTCTCTCTTACTGACTTCATCTGGTGTCAAGTTCTCTGCTTTTTGACCAGCCTGATCACCATCTATATAAGCTACTCGATTAGAATCTTTCTTAACTTGACCAGCTTGGTAACGACCAAGTTCATAGGAACAAACACTTAGGGCAAGAACTGCCACTGAACCCGCTACATATTTTTTATTGATTTTCATTCTTTCCTCATTTCAATTCTTCTGCTAAAACACTCATATTTTCTTCAAGATTTTCGAGATAAGTCTTGTCATTTTGTGGGTCTGCCTCTAAAGGATTCAGAGTTTTAAGCCCCACACCTGTTGATTTGACAAGAGTTTCAGCTACTTTTGAAGAAGCATTACTTTCTGTAAAAATCGTCTTAACCTTATAGGTCTTAACAAATTCCTGAATTTCTGTTAGTTGTCTTGGACTTGGTTCCTGTTCAGGAGAGATACCAGCGATTCCAAGTTGATTGAGTCCAAATCGCTTCGCTAGATAAGAAAAGGCTGTATGTTGTGTTACAAAGGTTTTCTGACTCGCTTTTTCAAATCTAGGCTGGAATTTCTTAGTCAATTCTTGAGCTTTTTTGATAAAGGCTTGCGCATTTTTCTGATAAGTCTCTTTATGCTCACTATCAACCTCTGAAAGTTTATCAGCAATAATTTGGGCTTCTTCTCCAGCTTTTTCAGGATCTAGCCAAGTATGAGGATCATAGAGCGTTTTTTCATCAACTCCATCCCCTGCTTCCACATCTTCTAGCCCTGGGACGCGGTCTAAAGTCATTCCCTCTGAAGCCTCTAAAACCTTCACTTTAGATTTTTTTAGATTGGGATCCAGACTTCCTGCCCAAGATTCAAGCGTATGCGAATGGTAAACAAAGACATCTGCATCATAGATGGCCGCGATGTCATTTGCCGAAGGTTCAAAGGAGTGAATTCCACTACTTGACTGAATCATTCGAACATCATTCAAATCACCAGATACTTCCTTGACCATAGCATAGATAGGATAAAAACTAGTTACAATTTTCATCCCTTTACCTGACTGGCTTTCCTTTTGACCACAAGCACCTAAACACAAAAGAAAGATACTTAACAATACTAAAAATAAACTTTTTTTCTTCATAGATAACCCCTTAACTATTTAATTAACTGGTAAACAGTTTACTCCTAAAAATTTAATCTGTCAAGCTATTTTTAGAAAAAATTTGAAATTTCTTTCACATATAAAAATCTGCTGAGTTTCAATAACTCAACAGATTCTCACTTTATATACTCAATGAAAATCAAAGAGCAAATTAGGAAGCTAGCCGCAGGCTGCTCAAAACACTGTTTTGAGGTTGTAGATAAGACTGACGAAGTCAGCTCAAAACACTGTTTTGAGGTTGCAGATAGAACTGACGAAGTCAGTAACCATATCTACGGCAAGGCGAAGCTGACGTGGTTTGAAGAGATTTTCGAAGAGTATTATTCTTCTATGGTAGAATGCTTATAACCATAAGTAAAGTAAATAAGACTTCCTATCAACAAAGCAATGAGGAAAGCAATCCAGGTTTCCATATTATACTGCAACATAAAGGATAGACAAATGATAATTGATAAAATTGGTAATAAGGGTACCAATGGTGTTTTAAATTCTCCAGCTTTTGGCATCCCTTTTTCTTTCCGTAAACGAATCAGGCCGTAAGCTAGCATGATCAAGTAGGCTAAGGTACAAATATTTAGGAAGGCTGCGATACTAGCAAGAGGGAAGATTCCTGCTGCTACTGCTGAAGCTAGACCTGTCAAGATAGTAGCATTTTTTGGTACCTTGCTTGTTTTGGTCAGTTCTTTAAAGGCAGCAGGCATCAAGCCGTCACGCGCTAAACTGTAAATCATACGAGATAGGGCATAGGTCATCGAGATACAAACCGTAATCAAGGTCAAGATAGCCACCAATGACACATAATTAGCTGCCCAACTAATCCCAACGCTGCGAAGGGCAAAGGCAACGGCATCGTCGACATTTAGATGACTATAGTGAACCACACCAGTCAAGACAAGAGTCACCAAGGCATAAAGAATGGTTACGATAGAAAGCGATAAGACAATCCCTCTAGGAATATTTTTTTGAGGAGTCTTGACTTCATCTACAGCCATAGAGATGGATTCAAAGCCCAAAAAACCAAAGAACATCAAGGACGCACCAGCCATAATACCCGTACTAGCACCATAGATTTGTCCAAAACCATAGGGAGCAAAATTACTCCAATTATCAAGCTTGATATGCCAAATTCCTACTAAAACAAAGAGAGCTAAAGCAGAAAATTTCAAAATAACTAGAATCGAATTAAAGCGTAAGGCAGCCTTGGCATTAAGTAAAACAAGCGAGGTAACCAATACCAAGACAAGAATAGGCAATAAATCAATAAATGTTCCTGCTTGAGGATTAAAGGTACCATTTAAAGCCTGAGGAAGGGCTATCCCGTATTGAGAAAGCAAGCCTTTAAAATAAGCTGCCCAACCCGAAGCCACACCTGATATGGCTGTCATGAACTCCATCATGGTTAACCAACCAGCCAACCAGGCTGGGAATTCTCCTAAGATGGCATATAGATAACTGTAGGCACCACCTGTAGCAGGTACTCGTGAAGCAAATTCTGCAAAAAAGAGAGCTGATAATCCCACACACAAGGCAGAAATGACAATTGAAATCACTAGGGCTGGACCCGCTAGAGTTGCGGCTGCAGTACCTGTTATTGTAAAGACACCTGTCCCTACCATGGCTCCGATACCTAACAAAATCAAATCCCATAACTTTAAATGCCTGTGCATCTCCGTTTTATCCAAACTAACATTCTTTGTTCTAAATATATTCATCTTTGACTCCAAAATAAAATGATGATTCTATTTTACCATAAATATAGGAGATTTGTGAATATTTATAAAACATTTTTCTGAAAAAATCTGA
>NZ_JAPVZK010000037.1:0-14231 GCF_041432345.1 Streptococcus sp. 27098_8_103 | reverse complement strand
GTAGACAATTCCCAACTTCCCAAAGGCCACATCTCCACGGATAATCAAGGTTTTGCTGGTTGGCGCTAGAGGAGTATCTGCCTTGGCTACGCCACAGAAAGTTTCTACCTTTAAATCAACTCCCCAATGTTTAGGAACATAGATAACTGCATTCCCAAAACCGACTTCCACTTTCAGAGTTGCGCTATCTCCTAAAATCTCTGCATTGTCATAATATATCTTGGCATTTCCAAAACCAACTTCTACTTGGTCGTCTACCAATTCTTGATTTTGCTTGTAGAAAGTCCCAGTCCCAAAAGCAACTTCCTTATCTGTAAGAATGGTCTTTTTACCATCATACCACCATTTTTTCCCATTCCAAGTTCTGTTAGAATGAGTGAGTGCGCTGACACCCATTACGATTAAAATACTTGCCCAGAACAATGACTGATTGGGAATTGGTAAAATGCCATAAAAGTGGTTAGCAATCATTAAGGCTACTAGAGCTGTAAAAGAGGCTGAAGTTAAGTGACGACGCAACAAAGCTCCAACTGATTGATAGGCAAAAAATGCAATACCAAGCAAGGGCCAAATTTGCCCACCGAATGAAGGGATTCCAAAATTTCCTTGTAATAATATTAAAGCTGCCAATACTAGCAACACAATACCAAATGCTTTCTTTTTCATGTTCTTACCTCATGTTTCTTAGATTTTCTTTTAGGAGGGATTGGTAATGTCGTGAGACATGAACCTCCTTGTGGGTCTGATAAAAGGAAATGGTGCCCGTTCCTGAAAAGGACTTGTCCACCGAGTAAACTTGCCGAATATTAGCAATGGTCGACTTGGATACTCGACTGAAATAACGGGGCAGGATAGACTCTAACTCATAGAGTTTAAGTCGAACCTCGTAGGCATCTTTCTGGGTATGGGCGTAAATCTTGTTCCCCTCTGTTTCAAAGAAAAGAATTTCCGACAAGTCCAGATAATATTCACCCGTCCCCTTGTAAAAAATCAACCTAGGAGACTTGGATTCTTGCAAGAGGCGCTGTAAATCCGCAATCTCATCTGTCAAAGCCGCTACCTTGATGACAATTTCAGTTTCCTCTAAATTGCTGTCAATTTCGATTCGTAACTTCATTCCATATCCTTTCTGACTCTACTATATCAAAGCCAAAATAAGAAAACAAGAGCAAAAAAGCAAGTGGTTACTTTAACCCCGTAAGTGGTTGTAGGGCCACCTTAACTTGCAGGTCAAAATAGAAAGAAAATCACACCCCACACAAGACCAAAAATATAACCAACCACTACATCCTTGAGATAATGCACGCCACCTGAGACTCTCGCTAGACCGAGGAAAGCTGACAAGACCAATAAGATAACCCCTACAGATAAACTAGCATGCAAGCAAGCCATGGAGATAATGGTTGCTGAAAAGACATGACGACTGGGCATAGACTGACCAGGGCTATCTCTGTCAAGCAAAGGTTTAATATCCCATTCCTCATAAGGCCTAGGGGCATTGATTTTCTTACGAAGAAAGGATAAAATCACAAAACCTGATGCAGGGATAAACAAATAGATTCCGACCTGTTTCCCAAGTCCTTGTTGGAGATAGGTAGTTGCTAACAAGGTTAGATAAATCATAGGCATAACTGCCGTCATGAACCGATTGAAAGTTCTTAACAAGCTCAGAAGAAAGGGCCTATTTTCAATGTTACCAGCAATGTGGTCATACCATTCTTGATAATTTTTCATATATTTTCTCATCACTTACTCAAATTTTACTTATAGGGAAGCACTTGTCTTCTAGTATAGTGCAGAAAAAGAAGGCCGTCAAGCCTTCTTTGGGTTTATTCTTCTGCTTCGTCTTCTGTAAATTGACTGTTGTAGAGGTCAGCGTAGAAACCAGCTTGCGCCATCAGCTCATCATGATTTCCTTGCTCGATGATATTACCATTCTTCATAACAAGAATCAAATCAGCATTTCGGACGGTAGACAAGCGGTGAGCGATGACAAAGGAAGTTCTTCCCTCCATCAAACGATCCATGGCTTTCTGAATCAATTCCTCTGTACGGGTATCAACAGAAGAAGTCGCCTCATCTAGGATTAGGAGTGGCGCATCTTTCAGCAAAGCACGAGCGATAGTCAAGAGTTGTTTTTGTCCGACAGACAAGGTCACTGTATCATCCAAGACGGTATCGTAACCATCTGGTAGTGTCATGATAAAGTGGTGAATCCCTACAGCCTTGCTGGCTTCAATCACGCGCTCATCACTAATCCCCTCTTGGTTATAGATAAGATTGTCGCGAATGGTTCCTTCAAAGAGCCAAGTATCCTGCAAGACCATTGAAAAGGCATCGTGTACTTCCGAACGCTTCATATCCTTGGTATCCACACCATCGATACGGATACTTCCCTTATCAATCTCATAGAACTTCATCAAAAGATTGACAATAGTTGTCTTACCAGCCCCAGTCGGTCCGACAATGGCAACCTTTTGACCTGCATGAGCCGTCGCAGAAAAATCGTGGATGATAGTCCGATCAGGTGTATAACCAAAGGAGACTCGATCAAAGACTACTTGACCTTTCATATCGCTCAATTGTCTTTCTTTATGGGATTCGTCTTCCATTTCCTCTTCAGCTAGGAATTCGAAGACGCGTCCCATGGCTGCACTAGCCTGCTGAAGACTAGTAATCCCTTGGGCGATTTGTGAAAGAGGCTGAGAAAAGATACGAACGTAGGCCATAAAGGCAACGATAATCCCGATACTGATGTGTCCATTTAATGCCAAGGCTGCACCAACGATAATCACCAAGGCATAGCTAAAGTTCCCAATAAACATCATAATCGGCATCATAATCCCTGAAATAAACTGAGATTTCCAGATACTATCATACAGACGATGATTTAATGTTGCAAACTCTTCTTTCGTACTCTCGATGGCATTGTAACTGGTTACTACATTATGGCCAGAGTACATTTCTTCCACATAGCCATTGACAGCTGCCAAGTCTTGTTGCTGACTCTTAAAAAAGCCCTGTGATTTGCCCATAAAAACGGACACGAAAGCAAAGCCAACAAGAGTTGAAACAACCGTCACCAAGGCCAAAATCCAGTTCATCCCAAACATGGTTACCAAGACTGCTAAGACCAGTAAAGTGGATGAAAGAACTGTTCCCAGACTTTGATTGAGGGACTGGGCTGCAGTGTCAACGTCATTGGTTACACGAGACAAAGTATCCCCCTGAGAGTGTCCATCAAAATATCTCAATGGTAGGCGATTAATTTTCTCTGCAATGGCTGTTCTTAAACGCTCTGAAAAACGTTGAATAGCTGTTGTAAACAGAAAGGCCTGTAAATAATTTGATAGGAGTCCAATCACATAGATGACGGCCAAAAAACCACCAATAGCTGCAACCGCAGCGACATCCACACTTGTTTCTAAACCACTAGCAATAATATTAGTCATTTCCTTGATACGGGTTGGACCATATACAGTAATGATATTGGATAGGATTGTTGCTAGAAAGGCGATTAGAAGGGCAAACTGGAGGCCTGCAAGATAGGGTTTAGTCTGTTTCCAGAGAGACATTTTCTTATTTTCCATGTTCCAATTCCTCCTTCGATAGTTGTGAATAGGCAATTTCTTGGTAAACTTCGTTATTAGCTAGAAGTTCCTTGTGGGTACCTTGTCCCACGACTTTCCCTTGATCCAAGACCAAAATCAAATCTGCGTCCATAATCGTTGAAATACGCTGTGCGACGATAAGCTTGGTCATAGACTTGGTTTTCTCTGCTAACTCTTGGCGTAGGACACGATCTGTCTTGTAGTCCAAGGCTGAGAAGGAGTCATCAAAGATGAGGATTTCTGGCTTCCGAGCCAAGGCACGCGCAATGGCCAGACGCTGTCTTTGACCACCTGAGAAGTTGGTTCCTCCTTGGGCCACTTCTGACGCTAAGCCCGCTTCCTTGTCTTCGATAAAGTTCTTAGACTGAGCCAACTCCAAAGCCTGCCACATAGCCTGCTTACTAAGTGGTGTTTCTTGACTTTGTCCAAAGTCTAGATTGTCCTTGACATCACCTGAAAAGAGAACAGCTTTTTGTGGAATATAACCAACCTTGTTGCGCAAATCTTCTAGAGCATAGTCTTGAACATTGACACCGTCCACCAGAATTTCTCCTGCTGATACGTCATAGAAACGTGGAATCAGATTGACCAGAGTTGATTTACCTGAACCTGTTGACCCTATAAAGGCCACTGTTTGACCAGCTTCTGCTTTAAAGCTAACATTCTCGATAACTGGCTCCGAATTTGCCGCATAGCGGAAGGTCACATCCTTAAACTCGACCTGACCTTTGAGGTTTTCATCAGCCAACTGCACTTGAGCAGGATTTTGGATAGAAGAATGCAAATCTAAAACTTGATTAATGCGCTTAGCAGAGACTATAGTTCGGGGAAGAACGATGAAGAGTGCTCCCATGAGAAGGAAGCCCATGACAACCTGCATGGCATAAGACATGAAAACAATCATATCACTAAAGAGAGGCAGACGCGCTATCGGAGCAGCGTCGTTAATCACATAGGCCCCAATCCAGTAAATCGCCACACTCAAACCACTTGAAATCCCCATCATGATAGGGTTCAAAATAGCCATAAGACGGTTGACAAACAAATTCAAGCGTGTCAATTCATCATTTGCTGCTGCAAATTTTTCATTTTGGTATTCTTCAGCATTGTAGGCGCGAACAACACGAATACCTGTTAAACTCTCACGAGTGATACTGTTCAGTTTATCAGTCAAACTTTGAATCAAGGACTGTTTTGGAAAGGCTAGCGTCATCAAAACGGTCGTCATCAAAACATTGACAATCACTGCTACAAGAACGGCCCAGAGCCAGTATTCTGAATGGCCTAAAATCTTCCCGATAGCCCAGATAGCCATAATCGGACCACGCGTAACTACTTGCAAGCCCATGGTAATCAACATTTGAACTTGAGTAATGTCATTGGTAGTACGCGTCAAGAGACTGGGAATAGAGAATTTCTTAATCTCTGTCTGCGAGTAATCCAAAACTCGGTTAAAAATATCACTTCTCAACCTACTAGTATAAGAAGCCGCCACTCGGGATGCAAAAAATCCAACTGCAACTACGGACAAGAAGGCAAGAAAGGACATTTCCACCATCATGCTTGCCGGCTGCCACAACTCATCTAAATTAGTTCCTTGACTACCTAGCAAATCCGTAATTTTCGAGATATAGGTCGGCACTTCCAACTCTAGATAGACCGAAAAACAAGTAAAGAGAATGGCTAGTAAAATCATCCCCCATTCTTTTCTACTAATTCGTTTGGCTAATTTCTTCATTCTCTCCTCCTATTCCCTTGATATTTTCCTGTAGTTGAGCAAGGACTTTCTCAAAAATCAGTAATTCATCTTCATCAATGTCTTCCATCAACTGCTTATCAATTCGTTCAAAAAAGGCTTTAACCTGCTTCATTTGAGAACGTGCTTTGTCCGTCAAACGAACAAATTTTGCCCGCTTATCGCTAGGACTCGCCTCCAATTCCACCAAACCATTTTGCACCATACGCTTGACCAAATTACTCGCAACAGATTTGGTAATATTGAGTTCCTGCTCGATATCCTTAATCAGGACCAGTTCCTCTTTTTGTTCACAATGATCTAAAAAACGCAGAACCTGCCCTTGAGGCCCACCCATAAATTCAATACCACAACGTTTGGCTTCCTTTTGCACCATCAGGTGAATCTGATGACCAAAACGCTTAAAGACTAACATCGGTTTATCCATACTAACTCCTTTCTAACCATTGCATTTAGTTCTCCTAGGAACTAAATAAGTTTTCATGAGAACTATTTTACCACTTTGAAAAGAGATGTCAATAAAAAGTTTCCTAGAGAACTATTTTCTTGATTCAAAAAATCCCAAGTGATTTTTTCACTTAGGATCATGTTCTATAGGTTAAATTAGAATCCGTCTACGTTTGTATAGATCTTTTGTACGTCTTCGTCGTCTTCAAGAACGCTGTAAAGTTTTTCAAAGGTTTCAAGGTCATCGCCTGACAATTCCACTTCTGACTGAGGAATCATTTCCAATTCAGTCACTTGGAACTCTTCAACGCCTGACTCACGAAGGGCAACGATAGCCTTGTGAAGGTCAGTTGAAGCTGTGTAAACTGTGATTGTCCCTTCTTCTGCTTCTACATCATCCACATCTACATCTGCTTCTAGCAATTGCTCAAAGACTGCGTCCGCATCTTCACCTGCAAATACGATAACACCCTTGTTATCGAAGAGGTATGAAACAGAACCTGAAGCGCCCATGTTTCCGCCATTTTTACCAAAAGCTGCACGGACATTAGCCGCTGTACGGTTAACGTTTGAAGTCAAAGTATCAACAATCAACATAGAACCATTTGGTCCAAAACCTTCGTAACGTCCTTCTGTAAAGGTTTCGTCTGTGTTTCCTTTAGCCTTGTCCAAAGCTTTATCGATAACGTGTTTTGGCACTTGAGCTTGTTTAGCACGGTCGATAACGAATTTCAAGGCTGAGTTTGATTCTGGATCTGGATCACCTTTTTTAGCTGCTACATAGATTTCTACACCAAATTTTGCATATACTTTAGAGTTAGCTCCATCTTTAGCCGTTTTCTTGGCTACGATATTGGCCCATTTACGTCCCATTAGGAATCTCCTTTTTTCACATTTTAATCTTTCTTATTATAACACAAGTTTTTTCGATTTTCACTAGAGGAAATGGATTTTATTAGCAAATACAGCTAGGAGAGCACTTTGGTTGCCAAGATTGCCTTGCCTTCTTTTATCAAGGGGTGACGGAAAAGCGAAAAGTACAGTTGTATGGTCATGGCAACCCAGATAAGGGGTTCACAAAGGATAACTCCCCTATAGCCTGCCCAAGGGATAATCAAGACTACAAAAGCGATTTTTCCGATTAGTTCAATAAAGCTAGAAACTAGAGGAAGGATCTTTTGCCCCAAGCCCTGCAAACAATTGCGATAAATCAACAAGAGACTCAAAATAGGATAAAAGCCTGAACTGATTTGCAGATAGAGACTTCCATTTTCTATCAAGTAACCATCTGTCGAACTAGCCAAGAAGGAAACCAAGGATGGACTGGCAAAAAAGAGGAAGATACAAACAAAAACTGCCCAGGACATACTTAAATGACTGCCGATTCGAATACCTTGGACAATGCGGTCTGGGCGCTTAGCTCCTAGATTCTGAGAAGCAAAGGTCGTCATCGAAGCTGAAATAGCGGTCATAGGAAAAAGGGCAAAGGCCATAATGCGTCGAGCTGCCGTCTGGGCACTAATAATTACGGCACCAAAGGTATTAACAGAAGACTGTAAAATCACACTGCCGATGGACACAATCGAACTCATCAAGCCCATAGCCAAACCTTGCTCCAAGAGATCCGCGTACAAGCTTTTGTCCCATTTGAAATGTTTGAGCTGAGGGAGCAGTTCTGGAACGCTCTTACGAATATAATAAAAGCAAAGAACCGCTGATAAGCCTTGCGAAATGATGGTAGCAAGGCCTGCAGATTGAACTCCCAGATGCAATTGCGTAATGAAATAGAGATCCAGAACCACATTAACCAGAGCAGAGAAAATCAGAAATCCAAGCGCTGCCAGACTGTCCCCAATGGACCGCAACAAACCTGCAAAGAGATTATAGGCAAAGCTGACACCGACACAGGTCACAATCATAGAAATATATTGATAGGACTGGGGAAGAATTTCTGCAGGAGTATCTAGGTATTGCAAGAGAGGATACAAACCGACAAATCCCAGCAGCATAACTACAATACTCAAAAGAGCACCTAAAATCCAGGTGGCTGCTACTGCCTCCTTGATTTTAGTGAAATTCCGAGCTCCATAATAACGGGCAATGACAATTCCCATGCCATTGCCAACACCAAGAGTAAAGCCTACAATCAGGTCAAAAATCGCTGTCGTCGCCCCTACTGCTGCCAAGGAGTCTTGTCCAAGAAAACGCCCAACAATCAAGACATCAGCAGTATTATAGAGCTGTTGAAAAATATTTGATAGCAAGATTGGGAAGGCGAAGCTTAAGAGCGAGGGAAGAATTGAACCATGTATCAGGTCCACTGTTCGTTTTTTATTCATAAGGCTATTATATCAGCTTTCTAGTGGAGCGACAAGAAACAGCAAACTATGCGCGAGCTGAAGACCAGAACTAGGCAACTAAAAAGCAGCGGATGCTCTCCACTGCTTTAACAGCTTATTCTTCAATTTCGATTTCAAGCTCGTCGCCTAAGTCAAGAGTTACTTCTTCATTCACAGAATCTGATTGAACTGCTTCATCTTTTTTAGTTTCAACACCTTCTACAGAAGCCTCCTCTCCATCAATCAAACCAAATTGAACACGGACTTGATGGTCAATCTCATCAAAGACTTCTGGGTGATCTGCCAAGTATTTCTTAGCATTTTCAGAACCTTGCCCGATTTTCTCATCCTTGTAAGAGTACCAAGCTCCTGCTTTTTTGATGATGTCCAAATCGCTTGCGATCTTCAAAAGCTCACCAGTCTTAGAAATCCCTTCTCCGTACATGATTTCAACGAAGGCTTCCTTAAACGGTGGAGCCACCTTGTTTTTCACGACCTTGATTTTAGTTTCTTTACCGACATTGGTATCTTTTTGGTCACCAGTTCCCTTGATTTGTGTGCTTCCACGAACATCCAAACGGACTGATGCGTAGAATTTCAGAGCACGTCCACCAGGAGTTGTTTCTGGATTTCCAAACATCACTCCAACTTTTTCACGCAATTGGTTGATAAAGATGGCAATTGTTTTGGTTTTATTGATAGAAGCACCGAGCTTACGCATAGCTTGGCTCATCATACGAGCCTGCAAACCAACGTGGCTATCTCCGATATCTCCATCAATTTCCGCACGAGGTACAAGGGCCGCAACTGAGTCGACCACGACAAGGTCAACTGCACCTGAGTCAATCAATTTTCCTGCAATCTCAAGACCTTGCTCTCCTGAGTCTGGTTGAGACAAGAGCAATTCGTCAATGTTGACACCAAGGGCTGCAGCATAAGCTGGATCAAGGGCATGTTCCGCATCGATAAAGGCTGCAATACCACCTTCTTTTTGCGCTTGTGCAACTGCATGAAGGGCAACCGTTGTCTTACCAGATGACTCTGGTCCATAAATTTCAATGATACGCCCCTTCGGATAACCACCTGAACCAAGGGCAATGTCAAGCGCCAAAGAACCTGAACTCATCACTTGTACCTTTTGCTCGGCACGTTCACCCAAACGCATGATTGAACCCTTACCAAAGTCTTTCTCAATCAATTTAAGAGCGTCATTCAAGGCTTTTTCACGTTCTGCCCCGAATTTTTTTGAAATTTCATCTAATTTTTTTGGTTTTTTCGCCATTCTATTCTCCTACATTCTAATGGTCCTCAGACCTATCTACTATTATATCAAAAGTTAGTCACTTAATAAAGCCTTGCGAACTAGGTTAAAGGCATGCATAACCGCAATGTGACGTACATCTGCTCGACTTCTGCCTCCAATATTGACCTTGATAACCTCAGTTCCTTGCTCTTGAGCCAAGCCTATGAAGACTGTCCCAGCTGGATGTCCTTCCAGGCTATCTGGTCCTGCCACTCCAGTCAAACTAAGGCCAAAATCAGACTGGGTCTTGATTCGTGCCTGCTCAGCCATCTTCTGAGCTGTAAATTCAGATACCACACCCTGTTCTTCCAAATCCTTGACAGAAATATCCAACATCTTTGATTTTTCCTCCAAGCTATAGGTTACAAAACCACCCTTAAATATACTTGAAGCACCCGAAAAATCAGCTACGCTGGCTTGGAAAAGCCCTGCCGTCAAACTCTCTGCAGCCGTGATAGTTTTCCCTTGTTTTTTCAGTTCTTCTACCACAATGCTAGCTAAACTAGTTTCTTCCCCATAACCATAACAAAGATCTCGTAAAGAAAGACCTTCAAAGGTCTGGCGACCTAAGATTTGATTTTCCAAGATATCCAGCACTTGATTCGCCTCTTCTTGGCTGCTAGCTTTTGTTGACAGACGCAGAGTGACTTCTCCTGTCTTAGCATAAGGGGCCAAGGTCGGATCTGTTTGATTATCAATCAAATCAGACAAAATCGTAACCAACTGGCTCTCGCCAATCCCAAAGAAACGAAGAACTCGGGAATGCAGCTTGCTCCCTGTCATCAACTTGGGTAGAAGTTGGTTTAAGACCATAGGCTTCAATTCACTTGGTGGACCTGGAAGGACGACGTAGGTCACTCCTTCGACTTCCAATATTCCTCCCACAGCCAGTCCTGTTTCATTTGGCAGTGGAATCGCTCCTTCTACAAGTTGAGCTTGTCTTTCGTTATTCGGTGTTCGGGCATAGTCTGGTCTCTGGGCAAAAAAGACATCCAACTTCTCCTGCGCCTGAGGATCAAAGACTAATTCTTTCCCTAAAAATTTAGCTAGGGTTTGTTTGGTCAAATCGTCCTCAGTTGGTCCCAAACCACCTGTCAACATCACCAGACTACTACGTTGACTGGCAATCTCAAGCAAAGACAAGAGACGAGTTTCATTGTCTCCTACAGCCGTCTGAAAATATACGTCTACTCCAATTTCTGCTAGTTTTTCCGACAAAAACTGGGCATTGGTATTAACAATCTGTCCTGTCAAAATCTCTGTTCCAACAGCAATGATTTCTGCTTTCATGTTTCCTCCTACCTATCTATTCGTATTTTTTTGAAAAAATCGCAGGAAATTTCCCACGATTTTAACTATAAAATAGATTATTCTACATCTTCTTGATTTGTTGTATTATTAATCGTACCTGTTCCCAAACCGATACCATTTTGGTTTCCAAAAATATCTTCATATAAGACTGCATTTGTCTCTAACTCTGTCACCTTCGGTTTATCAAGTGAGGTTCTCAAAAGATTCTGGACCTCTAACAAATGGTTAGCCGTTACGATTTGATAAGATGTCCCTTGCAATTCGGCGTCTTCTCCTCGTAATTGTTGAGTTTCAATCGTTTTAAACGAGTCCTGGTAACCTAACAAGCTTGGAATACTTTTCGCAGATAGATCAATATTAGTCTGCATATTGGTACTTAGGGCTTTTAAGATAGATTGATAGTGACTAACACTATTCAAGCTAAGAACTTTTTCAACAACCTTTTGAATGACTTCACGCTGACGTTTCTGACGTCCGTAGTCCCCTTCTGGGTCCTGGTAGCGCATGCGAGAATAAACAAGAGCTTCATCTCCATTTAGAGTTTGTTGCCCAACACCAATAGAAATGGTATTAAATTCCTCTTGGTCACTGATAGAAATCGGGAAACCTAGTGTATTATTAACCGTAATCCCGCCCACTGCATCTACCAATTGTTGCAAACCTTGCATATTGACCATAATATAGCGGTCAATATGGATATTCATCATCCTTTGAATCGTTGAGATAGCTAATTCTGCACCTCCTCCAGCATAAGCTGCGTTCAGTTTCGCTTCTTCGATTTGACCATCTTTATGCTGAATTTTCGTCAAAATATCTCTCTCTAAACTCAACATCATAGTCTTTTTCGTATGCGGATTAACCGTCAAAAGAATCATGGAATCACTATTTCCCTCCCAAGGGTCCGTTCGTTCTTCGTTTCCAGTATCAACCCCCATTAAAAGGATCGTTAAGGGTTCAGTCGCCTCAATAACATTGGTTTCTTCTCCAATTTTTTTATAAGTTCTTGATAAAGTTTCTGTTCCTTGTTGATAAATAGTATAAGCAAAAACACCCACACCCAAAACTGTCAAAGCTAGAAAAGCTAGCACCATTCCAATAATTTTTTTAACCATATTTCTATTAATCTATCAGCCTACCCATCAGGTAAACATCGATAAATTCCCCTTCTTCTATGTACGCACCGCGCTCTTGTATACCTTCAATTACAAAGCCATGCTTTTGATATAAATGAACTGCAGCCTGATTACGAGTTTGGACAGTGAGTTGAAGCCGACGAAGAATGCCACTAGCCTGCGCCCATTCTACGACTTCTTCAAGTAACAAATTTCCTAGTCCATTATTCCAATATTTCTTACCAATCACAATAAAGAGATCTCCAATATGACGAACTCTCTTGCGTTGATCAGCTGTGACATTTACAAGACCAGCAATTTCATCATTCAGCAAGGCCAGTAAAGTGATTTGATTTTCCGAGTGAGCCTGTTTATCCAAAAACAACTCCATCTCAGTATCTGTCATCAAAATGCCATTCCTGTCCAGACTGGTAAAATCTGTTTCTACACTGACACAATTTAAAAATGATACTAATTCAGCTGCATCTTTAGACTCTGCTTCCCTAATGAACAATTCATACTCCATGTTGAAACTCCTCTAAAAGCTTTTCTGCACGCAAACCCTTTGCTTGGAAATGTAATCTGCGACCCTCTTCTTCTTTTAGAATTTCCAACTCTAAATAAGTATCTGGCAAGGCATCTCCTAAGAGATTGCCCCACTCAATAACAGTTACTCCGCCACCAAAGAGAAACTCATCCAAGTCGATAGAATCAGCATCCCCCTCTATACGATAAACATCTAAATGATAAAGAGGAAGACGACCTTCATACTCTCTCACAATAGTATAGGTTGGACTCTTAATCATCTGAGAAATCTGTAATCCCTTAGCAAGACCTTTTGTAAAGGTCGTTTTGCCCGCTCCAAGTTCTCCAGTTAAAATTAAAACATCATTCTTTTCTAATAAACAGCCCAAACGCTCACCTAAGGACTGTAAGTCTTCTTCATTTTTAGTGTACATGTTTCTATTATACCAAAAACTTGTTCTTTGTCGAGATATTATCTATGAATTACATATTATAAATTGTAAAACTTGGACCATCTCTTCTTTTGTCTTTAAAATAAAAATAGCAGGAAGACAACTAATAAGATATCCCTCATCAGGTGGCTATAAAACGAAACTTCCCAGCGAATAACTTTTGGTACTAACAGTCCCAGAAACAGCATTCCCAAGGCAATATAAAAGGTCATGGATAATAACATCCAAGGATTTCTGAGAAAGATTAGAATAGCTAGTCCACTAATAAAACAGATTGCCTTCTTACCCAAAATCTTTTTCAATCCATTTACATACTTCTGAATCGGCAGAAAAACTAACAAATCAATACCAAATAAGAAAAAGAAACTCGGTAGAAAGGCTTCTACACCCCCTTCTACAGATATATTTCCTGCAAGGATATGGTCTATGACAATTAAAACTAAACCCAAAATATTTACTAAGAGCAATAGGCTATACAAGAATTGTTGCTTATCTTCTTTAAAAACTGAATAATGTTGATTTCCCTGCCCCCTATAATAGTTTAGCCCTGCACCAATACTGGCAAGAAGCAACATACCAACTAAATAATAGAAGCAGTTTTGATCTAACACCAAGGACCAAGTCGATAAACTTAAACAAGAACAGCTACTGATACCAAAAATCGTAAACAATAATAAAACTTGAATTTGCTTTTTCATTTTTTCCATCATTCTTCCTCCCTTACTTGCTCTTATTATAGGCTAGAAATCCTCACCATTGCTAGAATATTTCTCAACTGTCAGTTTTCTACTCTAAAATGCAAAAAAATTTGATGCAAGTAACCCTTACATCAAACTTTTACTATTTTTCTTCAAACCAAAGAGCAATTTCTCGCTTAGCTGACTCTTCTGAATCTGAACCATGCACAACATTTTGAATAGCTTGGTTTTTACCAGCAGCTTTTGCAAAATCACCTCGAATAGTTCCTGGTAAAGCTTCTTCTGGACGAGTCGCACCCATCATAGTCCGCCAAATTTCGATTACTTTAGGACCAGAAATGATGCCCACAAGAACTGGTCCTGAAGTCATAAATTCACGAATCGGTGGGTAAAAACTTTGACCAACCAAGTCCTGATAGTGCTGATCAATCAACTCTTCTGAAACCTTTGTACGCAACTCCAATTTTTCGATTGTCAATCCACGTTGTTCGATGCGTTTCAACACCTCACCCACTAATCCTCTTTTTACACCGTCTGGTTTAATGATAAAAAATGTTTGTTCCATACCCGTCTCCTTTGTCAGCTTCTTTCTTTTATTTTACCACATTTCATGGAAAAATGGAGAAAGTTTTCAGAAAATAGAAAGAGAACCCGAAGGCTCTCTCATTCTCTTTTAT
>NZ_JAPVZK010000036.1:0-17867 GCF_041432345.1 Streptococcus sp. 27098_8_103 | reverse complement strand
GGGTAAAAGTGCTTCCTAGACCATACTGGCTGCTGACTGTAATTTCCCCACCCAATTGATGGGCCAATTCACGCGCAATCGCAAGACCAAGACCATGACCACCCGTCTTCATGTTACGCGAAGTTTCTACACGATAAAGGCGTTTGAAAATATTCTCCAAATCCTCTGGGGCAATCCCCTGTCCTTCATCGGTCACACTGATTGAAAGCTGGTTATTTTCCAACTTAGCTACCACTTCCAACTTGGTTCCTGGAGCAGAGTATTTAAAAGCGTTATTGACCAGATTCACCAAGATACGAGAAAGCTTGGCATAATCTCCTTCAATCCGAGCAGACTCTGGGATTACCTGCAAATGGACGTCTCGCTCCTCCTGCTCAATCAAGAACTGAAATTCACTCATGCACTCAATCAAGAGCTGGTCCAGAAAAATACTGTCCTTGCTGGTCGTTTCCGCCTGATTCCTAGCTGTATTTAGAGTCAAAAAATTCAACTCTTCAACCAGTTTATTGAGTCTTTCCGTCTGGCGTCCAATGGTTGCTAGATAATGGTCCTGTTCTCCTTCCTTGATAACCCCATCCAAAATCCCTTCTACCGTCGCTTGGATCGAAGTAATGGGAGTCTTGATATCATGCGATAGCTGGGCAATCATCAAGCCCTTTTCTCGTTCGCTTTCTTCTAAGGAATCAAAGGTCGCCTGCAAATCATGGGACATTTCATTGAAAGCTTGGCCTAATTGCTGAAATTCTACAGGTCCTTGAACCTCCAGATTTGATGGAAAGTCCTTGTCCGCTACCCGCTTGGCATGTTCCTTAAGTTTGGCCAATGATGTAAAGACAGGCGATAGGAGAAAGAGACTAATCCCAGCACCGACAAAACTAGCTACGAGAGTCATTCCCACTAGGAAATAAATTTCTCTTTCTTCAATTAACATTCGCTGGATAGCCCAAAAAACCACGATAATCGTTAGGAGTGTTGAAATGATATACCCCACTAAAATATAACTTTTTAACTTCATTGACTACCTCGTGCTTTCTCAATTTTGTAGCCCAATCCCCAGACGGTTTTGATGGTAGGCGTTTCTGCACTAGCATGTTTAGCCAACTCCTGTCGCAGAGCATGAATATGAACATTCAAGGTATTGGTATCATCTACATAGTCTTCCTGCCAGACCTTTTCATAGAGGTCTGTCTTAGAGAAAACGCGCTCTGGATTGCTGGCTAAAAGCCATAGAAGTTCGAAGGATTTGACTGTCAAATCAAGCGCCACATCTCCGACTTGGACCTCATGACTACCGTGATTCATCCGTAAATCCCCGAGACTGACGACCTCTGTCTCACCTCCACGATGAAGGCGACGTAAGATATTATGGACACGCAAAACCAGCTCACGTGGGCTAAAGGGCTTGGCAATAAAGTCATCTGCCCCTAAGCTCAGGCCATAAATCTTGTCCTGCTCGCTGGTCTTAGCCGTAATAAAGAGAAAAGACTGATCCGGAGACTGATACTGAACTTCGCTAATCAAATCATAACCATCCATCCGAGGCATCATGATATCTGTAATAATCAAATCAATCTGTTTTCGCTTGAAGATTTCCAAGGCCTCTACTCCATCATGAGCCACCAAAACCTGATACCCTGCCTGAACCAGATAGCGTTGATGAATATCTGTGATTTCTACCTCGTCGTCAACGAGTAAAATTGTCTTTCCCATCTGTCTCTCCTTTGAAAAAAACAGTGCTATACCACAATAGTATAACACTATTTTAATCCCTTTACGAACATTCTAAACGATATCTGGATTTTTCATATCCTAGATAGAAAGTCTGTAGCTAGACTAGTCATTTTCTTCTTTTTTAGCTTTCAAACCGAGTCCACCTAGCAGGCCGGCCAAGGCTAATCCAAAGAATCCAATAGTAGCCATTGATGTTTGGGCTTCACCAGTATATGGAAGCATGTCTTTTTGGTCTTTCATTTGATCAGGCATCATTGGAGTTGACTCCTTGTTAGTAGATGCTATCTTGCCTTCATCAGACATTTTGCTTGAGGCTGCTGGAGCTTGATCTTGTTTCATGCTTGGTGTTGCCATTGGCTGGCTAGCATTCATGGTTTTGTCCTGCTCTTTGTTAGGCATCATCTTATCCTGACTAGCAGCTGGCATTTTAGATTTCATATCATCTTGATTGACACTAGGCATTTGAGCGTTCATCTTAGACGCATCTTGATGACTATTCATCATTGGAGCCGGCATAGCTGAACCATTAGAAGATGGGACGAAACCTGACTGCATCGGAATCAGAGACTGATGTCCATTCAAGTTCACTGTCAAATCCTTAGTCGCTACGAGATTGCTCAAATCGGCCTTGCCGTCTTTCGCACCGTACACTTTGATGGTAGCTTTATAACTTTGAGTGCCGTTTTGTTTCAATAGGTCAAGAAGCTCTTTATCAGATTTACCTTGGGTACCAGCCAAATCCACTTCATAGAAGTAGAGACCTTTGCCCAATTTCTCTACTGGTGGAAGAGCGGGATTTTTAGCTGAACCGTTGTCTGACCATGGAGCCTTGTCGGATGCTTTCAAGATAAGACGAGTTAACATACCGTCACCGGCGAAGAATTCGTATGGAATGACTTGGTTGACACCAGCTGTGAATGGACCAGGGAAGTTGGCTTTGTCCAAGTATGTAGCTGGAACATCTACTGTGTCTTTGGTATTGTCAGCCACGCCCTTTTGCACTTCAGCTGGGGTAGTTAAGCCGTTCAAGTTGACATCCAAATCTTTTGTTGCTACGAGATTACTCAAATCAGCCTTGCCGTCTTTCGCACCGTACACTTTGATGGTAGCTTTATAACTTTGAGTGCCGTTTTGTTTCAATAGGTCAAGAAGCTCTTTATTTGATTTACCTTGGGCACCAGCCAAATCTACTTCATAGAAGTAAAGGCCTTTGCCCAATTTTTCTACTGGTGGAAGAGCGGGATTTTTAGCTGAACCATTGTCTGACCATGGAGCCTTGTCTGAAGCCTTCAAAATCAGACGAGTCAACATACCGTCACCAGCGAAGAATTCGTATGGAATGACTTGGTTGACACCGACTGTGAATGGACCTGGGAAATTGGCTTTGTCCAAGTAAGAGGCTGGAACATCCACTGTGTCTTTAGTATTGTCAGCCACACCTTTTTGGACTTCAGCTGGAGTGGTTAAGCCATTCAAATTGACATCCAAATCTTTTGTCGCTACGAGATTTGTCAAATCGGCCTTGCCATCTTTAGCACCGTAAACCTTGATAGTTGCCTTGTAACTTTGAGTGCCGTTTTGTTTCAAGAGGTCTAGAAGCTCTTTATCAGATTTACCTTGGGTACCTGCCAAGTCCACTTCGTAGAAGTAGAGGCCTTTGCCTAATTTTTCTACTGGTGGAAGAGCGGGGTTTTTAGCTGAACCGTTATCTGACCATGGGGCCTTGTCGGAGGCTTTCAAGATAAGGCGGGTTAACATACCGTCACCAGCGAAGAACTCGTACGGGATAACTTGGTTGACACCAGCTGTGAATGGACCTGGGAAATTCGCTTTATCCAAGTAAGTGGCTGGGACGTCTACTGTATCTTTGGTGTTGTCGGCTACACCTTTTTGCACTTCAGCTGGGGTGGTCAAGCCATTCAAGTTGACATCCAAATCCTTAGTCGCTACGAGGTTCCTCAAGTCGGCCTTGCCGTCCTTCGCACCGTACACTTTGATAGTTGCTTTATAGCTTTGAGTACCGTTTTGTTTCAAGAGGTCTAGAAGCTCTTTATCTGATTTACCTTGGGTACCTGCCAAGTCCACTTCGTAGAAGTAGAGACCTTTGCCTAATTTTTCTACTGGTGGGAGAGCGGGATTTTTAGCTGAACCGTTATCTGACCACGGAGCCTTGTCGGATGCTTTCAAGATAAGGCGAGTCAACATACCATCACCGGCGAAGAATTCGTATGGAATAACTTGGTTGACACCAGCTGTAAATGGGCCTGGGAAGTTCGCTTTGTCCAAGTAAGTAGCTGGAACATCTACTGTGTCTTTGGTGTTGTCGGCCACACCTTTTTGGACTTCGGCTGGAGTGGTTGCTGGTTGCGCTTCATTTGCTTCACGGTCTTGTCCAGAAACTGTAGGCGCAGGATTTGTCGCAGGTTTAAGCGCATCTTCTGTTTCTTTCTTAGATTCTGGTTTTGCTTGCACTTCTTCTTTTGGCGCTACCACTTGGTCTTTATCAGCTACATTCACTTTTTCTGGCGAGCTTGTAGCATCCAAGCTTGCTTTAGGTGTTGAGTCTACCTCTTCTGAAGGAAGAGCTGTATCGACTGCTTCTTTGAGAAGTTCTGCTGGTAAGTCACTCTTTTCACTCACCGAAGCCGCGTCTGGCACAACTTGAGCAGGGGTTGGATTGACCACATCGGCACGTACAGAACTTGGCTGACCAACTAGGACAAAAAAGCCACTGGCTACAACAACTGAGGCAACACCGACACTAAGACGGCGAATAGACCAACGAGTATATCTTTGATTTGGATTGAATTTCATAGGATTCTCCTTAGAGTTTTTCTTTATTTGATGACTCTAGTATAATCTCCTAAAATTAAAAAGGATTAAGAAAAAGTTAAAATTTTTCTTAAATCCCTCTTATAAAATACTTATATTAATTAAATCCATAAACAGACTTGGTGATTTGATAGACAACATTGGAAAGTTTGCGAGCTGGCAAGACTGAATGTTTGGTCAAACGGCTGAGCATGGTCTTGCGAATGGCCTGAAAGACCTCTGGATTTTCCTGCTGAATATAGGTCCACAGCTCCCGTTTTTTGGCAAGATGCTCTGCTGTGCCTGCTCGGTTGAGCAAGGCACTGGAAATCACCGTCGTGATTTCAATATGATTCAGCAGATACTCTCGCATTTTGGGGTGGCTTACTTTAGATAAATCAAGCTGGTCTACCAAGAGTCGATTGACCTTGAGTTGCTGGTCAATGCGCTTAATCATCACTTGCTCATTGACTGACTGGTCCTCACGCCCAATCAAATAACGATAGAAATCGACAGGCAGATAGTACATGGTCTTGACCTGCTGAAGGGGGGTAAAGACAAAGAGATTATCGACATAAAAGGTATGCTCAGGCAATTGGAACTGGCTCGTTCGCAACAAATCTGTCCGGTAAATCAGCGAGTGCATCATGATATACTGGCCTTTTGAGAAATTTCCAATCTGATCCCAGCCAAAAATCTGTTGGACAGGCAAGACTGACTCGTAACTCATACTCTTCTTACGAGACTGACCTTCCTTTTCATATACAAAATTAGTCACAAAGGCATCAACTTCCTGCCCCTCACTCTCTAGTTCCTGCAAGGTTTCAAGAATTTTTAAATAGGCACGAGGATCTACCCAGTCATCACTATCAACTACTTTAAAATAACGACCAGAAGCCTCCGCTAAGCCGCAATTGACGGCACCCCCATGGCCCTTATTTTTCTGATAGATGGCTCTCACGATGTTAGGATACTTGCTGGCTAAACGCTCAGCGATTTCCTGAGTCTGGTCCTGAGACCCATCATTAATAATCAAAATCTCAACTTGCTCACCACCAATCACTAGCGACTCCACACAGTAATGAAGATAGGCTGCGGCATTATAGCTAGGAATGGCGATAGACAATAACTTCATAATCTACTCCTTTAGGGGACTGATTTTTTCTTATACTCAATGAAAATCAAAGAGCAAACTAGGAAACTAGCCGCAGGTTGCTCAAAGCACTGCTTTGAGGTTGCAGATAGAACTGACGAAGTCAGCTCAAAACACGGTTTTGAGGTTGTGAATAAGACTGACGAAGTCAGTTACCTATACCTACGGCAAGGCGACGTTGACGTGGTTTGAAGAGGTTTTCGAAGAGTATTACTCTCTCTTGTCACTTCTTTCTATTTTACCATAAAGTCCAGACTTTGAAGGACTTTTATTAGAATACAAGGGTTACTATCTCTATTTGCTATTTTGAACATCAAAAAAGAGGGGATCACCCTCCTTACGAATTTAATTCTGCCAAGTCATCTAGATACTGGTTGTTAATGACCGCCAAGATATAGGCATCTGCTTTCAAGAGGTCATTAGGCCCAAACTGGACATCCAGTGGTGAATTTTCTTGTTCACGAAATCCTAGGACATTGAGGTTATATTTGCCACGTAAATCTAGCTGGCTCAGGCTTTGACCTGCCCAAACACTCGGAATTTTCATCTCCACGATAGACACATTTTTGTCCAGCTGAAAGACATCAACATTGTTATGAAAGAGAATGGTCTGCGCTAGAGACTGCCCCATTTCATACTCAGGTGAAATCACCGAGTCAGCACCGATTTTTTCCAGTACCTTCTTAGCTGTCTGGCTCTTGACCTTGGCAATAACCCTTGGTACACCTAGACTCTTACAATGCATGACTGCAAGCACACTCGACTCTAGATTTTCCCCTGTTGCCACTACAACCGTGTCACAGGTATCAATTCCTGCAGTTCTGAGGAGTTCCTCATCTGTAATATCGCCAACAACTCCACGCGCCAAAACTGGCTCAAATTGATTGATGTGCTCTGTGTGGTCATCAATGGCAATGATATTCATATCTTGCTTGGCGAGGGCCGTCAGGACACTACTCCCAAAAATCCCCAAGCCTAAAATTCCAATCGTACGATCTGACATCATTCTTCCTTTCTTATCCAATACTAATATCTGCTTTCATATACTGAATCAAATCTTTCTTATCAGGCTGGTAATCCGCTAGACTAACCAGCAAGGTTAAGGGACCTATACGGCCGATAAACATGAGCACCATGACAATGCTAAGAGCTAGCTTGCCCAATTCTGGTGTCAGATTTGCCGTGACCCCAACTGTCGCAAGGGCTGAAATGGTCTCAAACATAAGATAGATAAATCGCGGTGTTCCTTCTGCTGTAATTCCCAACAACATCAAGCCCAACAAGAAGGTCATCAAAAAGATAATGAAGACACTAAAGGATTTTTGGACTGTTCGCGCCTCAATGGTTCTCTGCGCAACATTAGCATGAGGTAAGCCCAGCAATTCACTACGCGCAAAGACCAACAAGACAAAGAAAGTCGTAATCTTGAGCCCCCCAGCCGTCCCTCCAGGAGCTCCACCGAGAAACATCTGTAGGATATAGATAAACAAGGTCACAGGTCGAGCTTGAGTATAGTCAATAGAAGCAAAACCGGCCGTTCTCATGCTGACGGTTTGGAAAAAGCTGACCAGCACTTTCTCTGGCACACTGAGATTGCCAATGGTTCCTGGATTGTGCCACTCCGTAAAGAGTGTGGATACTGTCCCAAACAGCAAAATCCCTGCAGTCAAGAAGAGGACTAGTTTGGTGTGGAAACGCAGACGGCGTTTTTTCTTCTTGTCAAACTGGGTTGCCAAGTCAAACCAGACCATAAAGCCAAGACCACCTGTGATAATCAAGCCAGCAATAACCAGATTGATTAAGGGATCCGTCTGAAAAGCCACTAAACTGCTACTGCCGAAATTATCAAAACCAGCATTACAAAAGGCTGAAATGGCTAAAAAGATAGAGGTGAAAATGCCTCGTCCCCAGCCGAACTCAGGAATAAAACGGAAACTTAGTAGAAAGGCACCCAAACCCTCCACTAGAAAAGTCGTCAAAAAGATGGAGCGCATAAAGGCCTTCAGCGACCGAGCCTCCCCGTAACTGAAGCTCTCCTGAATGGTTTCACGACTGCGAAGACTGAGCTTTTGCTTCCCCTGAATATAAAAGACCCCGATAAAAGTCATGAGTCCCAGACCACCGATCTGTATCAAGAGCATACAGATCAACTGCCCCCAGACATTATAGGTAGTAGCCACTGGTTGCGTAAAAAGGCCAGTCACACAGACCATGGACACCGTCGTAAAAAGATGGTCAAAATAAGTGGCCTGAGAACCATTTGCCTGAACAAAAGGCAAACTCAAAAGAAGAGAGCCTATAAAAATAACTCCAGCAAAACTTAAAAAGATCCGACGAGCTGGCGAAAGTCCACCCAAGGCCCTTTCAATTTTTTTAAGAAATAATTTGAATAACATACATCCATTGTACCATAAAAAGAGGGAGAGTAGCTATATCTGAGAAGTTATCTCAAGGCAGAGTTCCAAGGCCTTCTCAAAAGCTTCTGAACCCCAGTCACGACTATCGTACTGGTCCAAGTCTGCTAAGGAATCAGCTGTGAACAACAATTCACCCCAGAGAACCCCTCGCAGTTGGGCTACTGCCGCAAGCGCAGAACACTCCATCTCCACAACAGCACAGCCTTCCTCCTTGCGATAAGCCACCTTTTCAGCTGTTTCTCGGTAAAAACCATCTGTGGTCCAGGTCATGACTTCTTCATAGGGAATCCCTCTGGCCTCCAAAACTTGCTCAATAGCAGCAATAGCCTCTGGCTGAATTTCCATATAACGAGAAGGGGCCACATAGTGATAACTAGCTCCTTCATCTCGCAGAGCGCGAACAGGGACTAGAAAGGCATTTTCTTCTATATCAGCCAGCACACCACAGGTTCCAGTGGAAATAATCTGCTCCACACCATAGCCAATCAACCAATCCATAAGCTGGGCTGCTGGAGCTGAACCAACAGGAGCCTGAGCCAGACAAAGTTCTTCGCCTTTGTAGTTCACGACATAAACTGGATAGGTCTTGGTGGCAGAAACAAATTCGCCGGCACAGTCCGCCCCTACTTCCCTCGCATAGCGGTCAATCTCCTCACCTAAAAAAGCATAGACACACTTCTTTGGTAAGTGCAAGTCCAGCCCCTCGTGATTGGGCATGATGACCGCTTGAGGATTGTCATCAAACTCTAAAATAGGAATCGCATGTTTCTGAATCATAATCCACCTCCTCTGATTTTGTACTATTGTATCAAAAGCTGACAGAGTGTCAAGGAATTCTCTTTATCAAGCCAGAAATCTCCTCTTCCATACACTTGAGAAATCGTTGCACCGCTGGAGAAGTCGGTTTCTGTTTTGGCAAAGCGATTGAGGACTTATGAAGAATACAAAATCCAACAACAAAAAAGACATGAATCTGAAATAAGCAGAACATGTCTTTTTTAGCTTGTTTGAAAGTCAAGTAAATAAATCTTAGCTCTTCTAGAACTCCCTTATTTCCACAAACCACCTAAAATCTGTTTTTCTAATAAGTCTAGGTCCTCTTCCTTTATTTCTCCGTTGTCGCTAACGATATAAAGTTGAGCGAAGTAAGCCAACAATGGACCAACACAAATACGAACCATTTGAGGAATCGTTAACTCTGGATTTACACGTGGATCTGCTAGCAATTCTTTATGAAGCACTCGAAGTTTATCTTGAATAGCATTCCAGATAAAAATCTGTTCATTTTTTAGTTTCTTATTTGAAAAACTCTCCTGCAGAATGATTTTCATCAAAGCACGATTTTTTTTGAGATAGCTCATACGATCGTGGACGAGATAACGAACCCTCTCTTCTGTCGTTTCAAAAGCTAAGAGTTCCTCAACAAAACTACCGAAAATGCCTGGGACTACAGGATGTAAAATAGCCGTCAGTAGATCATCCTTCGTCTTAAAATACTTAAACAAAGTTGCCTGGCTTAGTCCAGCACGCTCAGCTATGTGAAGAGTTGAGGTCCCATGGTAACTCCTAGTTGATATGAGATCCACTGCTGCCTGCATGATTTTTTTCTTTCCTTGAGGGTAATTCGCTTCTTCTAAGTAATCTTCAAACGATTCAAAAACAGTCTTATCCATCTAATCTTCACACCTTTTTAGCATTATTTATGTTGATTTCTAAACTTTACGATAACGACGCAATCCAACAATATTGAGAATTGTTAAAATGATCAAGAAAATCATTAAAACACCAAGATTTGGCAAAATATCACCAAGATTGTGTCCGTAAAGAATAATCTGGCTTATTGCATCACCAGAATAGGTTAATGGCAAAAATTTCCCCACAGTTGGAGCCCATGCTCCCATGGATGACAATGGAATAATCCCTGAGAAAAAGAGTTGAGGCATAATCACGAGAGGAATAAATTGCATCATTTGGAATTCTGATTTTGCTAGAGTAGACAAGAGAATTCCAAAAGCTAGTGCTACAAGAGCCAGTACCACATTAACTATTATAACATTTAAAATATTTCCTACAACTTCTACATCTAGTAGCCAAATTGCTGCTAAGACGACAACTGCCGTTTGAAAAATCGCAATAATACCGTAAGACAACATATAGCCATAGACAATTTCAGAACGTTTCACTGGGGTTGCTAACAAGCGATCCAAGGTTCCACTTGTGCGCTCTTTCAAAAGTGCCATACCAGAAATCAAAAAGACAAAGAAGAAGACCACAAAGCCAATTAAAATTGGAATCATACGTGCAAAGAATCCAGTATTTTTATCTCCATATTGGTAAGATTCTTTGATTTCAGGCGCCTTTGCATCTAATTTCAATTGTGGAAGAGCTTGTTTGATACGAGATAGTAACTGATCGGTGCCTTCACTGGCGATACTTGTTCGTAACACTTGTCGTATCATAGATGTCTTGGAGGCATCTGTATTTGCGTAGTCGACCTGATACTCACCGTCTTTATAAGAAATCACAGCATCGACTTTTTCATTTGCTAGCGCTTCTTTGGCCTGATCTAAGTCTTGATAAGTCTCGATGTCCACATGATCAAGCTCATCCATTTTCGTTATCAAACCAGTTGGTAGATCTTGTGTCGCTAACTTGACATTCACGGTTGTACTAGCTGAAAACATGAGGTTCATCAGCCACATAATAAATACCGGCGCTACAAACATCATAGCCAAGGTTCGTTTGTCACGAAGCAATTCTTTGATAACTTTTTTAGCAATAGCAATGGTTCTCATCTTACTCTCCTTCTGCTTTCAAAAATACTTCTTCAATACTTGAAACTTGATAACTTTCTTTTAAGTGTTGCGGTGTATCAAAAGCAATGATTTTTCCACCTAATAATAAGCCGACCTTATCCGTTAACTCTGCTTCATCCATAACATGGGTAGTAACTAATATCCCAACCCCATTGTCTCTAAGCGCGAATAATTCTTTCCAGATTTTCTTCCGAAGAGAAGGGTCGATTCCAACTGTCGGTTCGTCCAAAATCAAGAGCTGAGGATTCCCCAGAAGCGCGATGGCTAAAGACAAGCGTCGCTTCATTCCTCCAGAATAACCGGATACCGTTTTATTCAAATGCTCTGCCAGATCCACAACTTGAGCCACATGGGCAATTTCAGCTGTCAGATCTCTTTTGGATAGCCCTTTTAGCTGACCAAAAAATTCCAGATTTTCTTGACCTGACAAAGCCTCATATAAGGCATCTGACTGGGCCATATAACCAATATCTCCTAAAATATGACGATTGGGCATAGTATGATCCAATACCAAAGCAACCCCTCCGTCAGCTTTTTCCATCCCTAACATAGTCTTAATCATAGTCGATTTACCAGCACCAGACGGACCTATTAAGCCTATAATTTCTCCCGGCTGCAATTCAAAGCTGACATGATTCAAAACCATTTGACGACAAAAAGACTTATCCAAATCTTGTAAATGTAGCAATTTTTTCATATGCTTCCTCCTAGGTGAGTGTTTACTCACTTACTGAATATAGACCTATTATAGTGAGTGTTTACTCACTTGTCAAGAAAAAAGTTGAAATTCTTTAAAAAATAAAGCACCAGATTCGTATCTGATGTTTATAATGCACATGTCTTATTTCTAAAAATGTTTTTGAACTTCCTCTCTATACTCCGAAATGGTCTTTTCTGTCCACTTTTTAAAGGCCTATTTTCCCTCTACTTTTCTCGGCTAATCCAACCATCGTCATTGCTATCGCAACTCTAATGACCTTGGTAATGGGAATTCATTTTACTCATTTTTATATGAAACAGACTAAGAAATTTTCAAGACCTAATTGAAACCAAATTAGCCCTTGGAAGTCAAAAAATCCTCGAACTCTACGCTGACCGTCTAGCAGAATCAGACCAAATGCGGCATGGCTTTCTAAGAATTCGGTTAAGGGACGTAACCTACAAGCTGCTTACGTGGATGGATTTACTTTGAGAGATTTCTTCGCCTTCAACCAAGGACTAAATAAAATGGGTGACCAAGCACTTCCTTTTAAAATTCACCCTGAACATTTTGTATTTGCTGGAGTTCACGGTGGACAGGAAGTGAGGAGTTGATTGGAGAGTACGGTCAACCAACTTATCAAAAAATCTTTATCAGTCTAGATACTGAAAAAACAGGCGTTCCGGATGTCGATACAAAAATTTCTATGGCAGGTGATACTGCTACTCTCATGTCCGATACAAGCCTTGATATCAAGATGTATGGTATGCATCAGTTCAAGATGAAAAAAGGTGGACTCCGCATCAAATTAGGCGTCTTTTCCCCAGAAGCAACCCCAAGCTAGATGGAGCTCGGTCACCAAGAACACCTAGCAGTTGAATTTTTCAATTCCCTCACAATCGCCTACCAAAACAAAACATTTAAGGGAAAACTACTCAATATCTTCTTAAAATTCAAGAAATTTAAGTAAACAAAAACGGATGACTGAACAATTTAGCCTTTGAAAGCTACGATTATAAAATCCCTCGTAACATATCAATTTATCACCCATATAAAAAGATAGCCATTCTAATTGAATGCTATCTTTTTTGTTTATCCTTGTCCACCAGGGGCTGGACCGCCAGGACCACCATTTCCTTGAGGTCCTCCATTTGGTCCACCGCCTCCAGGCATAGAATTGACAATATCAGTTTGTTTTTCGCCGTTAATGTAAATATCCCCACCTGTGTAAGTTGCTGTTCCATCAAAGTCAAAGCCTGATTGTCCTATTAATTTAATAGTTCCACCTGTAACCTTGATATTTCCGTTTGAGTCGATTGGGTCTGTGTCCCCTTGACCAACTTCTACAGTTAGATTGCCCCCTGTCATGGTAAAGTAAATATCACTTTGCTGGGCATTTTTATTAGCTGCATTCACACCATCATCAGTCGCGTAAACATTGATATCACCACCATTGATCGTAATGCCTTTTCCTTCAATTCCTTCAGTCGAATTCTTGACGGTGTAAGTACCGCTGTCAATCACTAGGTTACCAGAAGCGTGAATACCGTCATCTCCTGCTGTGACTGTTATGGTATTGTTAGCCAAATACATATTGCCGACAGTCATATCCTCATCATTGTCAACTTTGACACCATCTTCCTTGGCATCGATGGTCATGGTCGTACCAGTGATATTGAGTTCATCATTAACATTAAAGGCATCGCCAACTGCTATGATGTTATAGGTTCCACCCGTGATGTGGAGGGTGTCGTTGGCCTTGATTCCGTTGTTCTTCTTGCCATCGACAGTAAGGGTACCTGAGCCATTGATGGTCAAATCCACCTTAGAAAAGAGAGCTGCATTTGCCTTGTCATCACTATTAGAGCTTGAGTCAGAGAGACTGTTGGTAGTTCCCTCCGCCAGAGTCAGGTAGACATGACCGGCTGATGTCGCTGAAATTGCTGCATTGGTATTGGTAATGGTCGCACCTTTTAGGACTAGATGAACATCTGCCGACTTATCTGCCTCGACCTTGATCTGCACTCCGTCAGACTGACCTGAAATCACATAGGTCCCAGATTTTGTGATGGTCACTGTTGATCCAGAGACTGTCACCCCATCTCCAGAGACGTTTGCTGATGAGCCAGATAACTCAATCTTAGAAGCTGTACTTTCATCATAAGAAGTATCATAGTCCTTTTCTGTAAAATAAGAAGATTGACTGTTTGTAGCTGAAGTTGAGATGGCAGTGGTATCTGCCGCTGCAGTTGTACTTGACTTGGTCGTTGACTGCCCACAAGCTGTCATCAAAGTCAGAGCTGTTAAACTGGTTAAGATTAGGGTCAATTTTTTTGATTTCATACTTTTTTCCTCGCCTTCCTTTAGCTTGACCTTAGTTTACAGGGTAAGTCTGAAAAAAATCTAAACTTTTTCTGAAAGTTTTCTTAAGTTCAGTTTCAGTTAAGTTATCTTTAACAAAAGTTTTAGGAAAATTCCATAGACTAATTACAAGCAAGTTCAACTTGCCCAGACACACCCATCTGCTAATAAGATAGTGTACTGAAATAGTTTGATAAAGGAGACAGGATTTATGAAACCAATTGAAACAAGCTTTAAACGAATCGAAACCAAATATGTCGTTGCCAAGGGTGACTTGGCTAATTTAATAGAGGACTTAAAAATATACCTCGTAGAGGATGATTATCCAACTTCGACCATTTCCAACATCTACTTTGATACAGAGCAATTTGATATGATTCAGGAGGATGGCCAAGGTACTAAGCGCAAAGAAAAGATTCGGATGCGAACCTATCTCAGTCAAGTCCAGCCTGATAGTCAGGTATTTTTAGAAATCAAATCTAAGGACAGAGCTGGTGTCGGACGAAAACATCGTCTCTTATCGACTCCCCAGTCTATCACCCAGTTTATGACCAAGGGACAGCTGGATAGCAGTATCAAGGATCGAATGATGATTGAAAAAATCCAGCAACTCCAAGAGGAATATCAGCAAGCCATTATCCCTCGTATGTATATATACTATGACCGTTTTTCTCTCAAGGAAAAGAAAGAAAGAAATTATCGGTTTTCCCTACAATAAAATTCGTATCACCATTGACCAAAATCTAACCTATCGTGATGATAATGTCAGTTTATTCTCAGGAAAGGACGGTTTCCCTCTACTAAACGAGGACATTGTCATCATGGAAATTAAAGCTCCAGGTAGAAAACCCCAATGGCTACAAGATATTCTCGACCAATATGGACTGGTAGAGCAGAAATTTTCAAAATACAGCTGCGCCTACCACAAGTCTCAAGGGCTGGACTATAGCCCACGACCAAGCACAGAAAGTGTAGGTACTACTTATGTCTAATCTTTTTAATTCTATCTTCAACGACACAACTGCCACTGCAAATCCTATCCAGCTCTTTCTGGCTCTCTTGGTCAGCCTGATTTTAGGTTTGGCGCTGACCTGGGCTTACAAACACCGTACTCTCTATACACGAGAATTCGCTGTCAGTTTGACCCTACTCCCCTGCTTGATGACCTTGGTCATCTTTCTGGTAAATGGCAGCCTAGGAACCTCTATCGCCGTTGCAGGAACTTTTAGCCTCATTCGTTTTCGTTCAGCTACCAGTGGTTCACGGGAACTAATTGCTATCTTCCTTGCCATGATTATCGGGCTAGCAGCAGGGACAGGCTACCTAGCTCTAGCTATTCTCTTCACTGTCTTTATCTTAGCGGTATGGCTTCTTTTAGAGAAGCAACAAAGCAAGAGCAATCACCAACGTCGCAGGCTATTGACCATCACAATTGCGAACCAAGAAAATCAACTTCAAACTATCCAATCTGGACTATCACAATTCTGTACTGAGTTAGACCTCATCTCGATTGATACTAGCAATGATGGAGAACAAGTCACCACTGTCTATGAAATGGATTTCAAGGCTCAAACAGACGATTTTCAAATCATCAATTATCTCACTAAAGAACAGGATACTTACCAGGTTTCCCTGACCAAGAATGCCAAGAAGAGAAAGAATTTATAGAACTTCTTGCGTAAAATCTAAAAAGAATCCAGGTAAACACTCAATAGTAAGAAGAAAAAGTCAATCTGATTTATGATAAAAGACATCATATCAAATGTTTAAAAAACGTTGATATGATGCTTTTTTCTTATCTTAAAAACTATTTGCTCAATCGCTTTATTTCACAGGTATTTCCTTAATCACGCGCGCAGGATTGCCAGCTAAAACAACATTGTCGCCAAAGGACTTTGTAATCACGGCCCCTGCTCCTGCAACGACATTATTTCCCAGTGTCACTCCAGGAAGGACAATGACGCCACCACCAGCCCAGAAATTATCTCCGATTGTGATAGGCTTTCCGTACTCGATACCTGAATTTCGCTCCTGCGGATCTAGTGGATGGAGGGGTGTCAAGAACTGACAGTTGGGACCGATCATAGCATTGTCCCCGATACGAATGGGGCAGATGTCCAGCATGGTCAAGTTCCAGTTAGAGTAAAAATTTTCCCCTAAATGGATGTTGACACCGTAGTCCACCATCAAGCGAGTGTTGATATAAAGATTTTTTCCGGTTGAGCCAAACCAAGTCTTGATGATTTCGGCTCCTTTTAAGGGATCTTCTTCCTTGTTAAAGGCAGCCTGTTTTTGGCGAGAAGCTTGAGCTAAGGCTCTCAGTTCTGGGTCTGATGGACGGTAAAACTCGCCTGCTATCATTTTCTGGTATTCGCTAGTCATAGTATTTTTCTCCTTATTCCCTACTATCATATCAATTTTCGACATATCTGACTAGGATAAGGAGCACTTTCCACAATTGATGCTCTGATTGTCATCATATCCTGTCTAAGCGAACACGAGTCACAATTCCATCTGGGTCTGTAATTTCCAGCTGGCTAGATGTCGACCACTTGATTGGTGCATCAACTTCTTGTGCTCGCTGCGCAATCGTTAATAGTTCTTCTTTACTTGCAACTTCGATGACATAGTAGGCCAAACCTGGCAAGCCTTGCTTACGCGGAGCCAGACCTTTTCCTCCCCATTCGTTGACTGCCAAATGATGATGGTAGTCCCCAGCTGCAATCCAACTAGCACTAGGTACACTGAATTTATCCTCTAACCCTAACACTTTTTGATAAAATTGGCTGGACTTTCGACTATCCTTGACGGAAAGATGAATATGCCCCATTCTCGTACCCACTGCTAAAGTAAAGGGCTCTACTCTTTCCCCCAACTCATAGATATCCTGTGCCGCAAGGGCCTCAGTGACCCCTATAATACGACCGTCTTCTCGAATATCCCATGTAGAAACCGGCTTATCTCGATAGAGTTCAATGCCATTTCCCTCCAAATCCTCCAAGTAAAGAGCCTCACTGTAACCATGGTCTGCACCGCCGACAAGAGGAATCTGTAAATCTGTCAGGTGTTTCAAGACATCAGCCAAAGCCTTGCGTGTCGGCAAGAGAATAGCCAGATGGTAAAGACCATAATGTTCCCTTAATTCACCGCTCTCTTGTGCTTGAATCAAGTGTACCAAGGCTTTTCCTCCAAGTCCCAAAACGACCTCTGTCTCAATTTGAGATAAGATTTCTAAACCAATAATTTTCTGATAAAAGGCTGTTTGACTCGCCAAGTTCTTTACATTTAAAACTGCCTCTGCTAAATAAATGTGGCTCTTGTATTCATAGGTCATAAATGGTCCGCTCCCTAAGTTGTAATTACTTTTATTACATCTGTTGTATAATTCCCATCAAGAAAGTCAAGCCAGACAACTCGAAGTATCTCCCTCAGCAAAAAACAATCCCAGAAAAAATCTTCTAGGATTGTTTTGTGTTTATTTAACAAGACTAGCAAAGTTATTGCTATAAATATATATGGTGCTCCCATAGCAATAGTTAAAACAACTTTTCTTAATGCTAAAATTATCCTCTATCATCTCTATGAAAATCTCTCGTTACTATCAAATTGGAAATTTCATGCTCAATTTTTTCTTTTTCTAACACTCAATCCCAAACCCAAGAGAAGTCCGATTGACCCAAGCACAAATAAGTTTTTATCATCAGTATTCGACGTCCTTGGTAACTCCTTAGCAGAATTCGCTAATTTTCTATCAGAACTAAGAATCACATTCTCATTCGAAGGAATTAGAAGTGTTTTCTTGTCTTCTTCTCCTTCTACAGCTTTGGTCCCTATTAAGACAACTTGATGGATCGGTTCCTTGGTAATAGTGTTAGATA
>NZ_JAPVZK010000035.1:0-18320 GCF_041432345.1 Streptococcus sp. 27098_8_103 | reverse complement strand
GAAACTATCTTTTTCTTATCCATAATTATTTACTCCTTTCCTAACAAATCCAGATTATCAATTAAGAGCGATTTTTAACAGAATGTAGCAGCACCCGTTGCAACTTTGACAATTTCAGTATAGTACTATTTGTTAAAGTTTTTCATCCAAATCTTAAATTGTCATCGAGACATCTTGAATTGCAAAAACTGCATTAGCCTCTACTTTTTATAATACTTCAATCCCCAAATGAGCAGAAGCATGATAAGCAAGCAGAGAATAGCACCGATATAGGCTATTAATTGTTGATAGAATTCTCCTGCTGTGCTCCCTCTATACAAACAAATAATAGACATAAAACCTGTCAAACCGATAAACATAAATTGATTGGTTTTAGGACTAACCAAATCATCATCTTCAAACTCTCTTATCCTCATCTCCCTAGTGAGGTAAACAGTGACCAAAATAGAAGCCAAGTTAATAACCACTAAGAGAAATTGGAGGACTAAGGAAAAATTTAAAAACTGACGAGATAGAAATAGATAAGTGGAGACAAGCAAGGGCAACTGACCTAGGAACAATCTCATAAGGAAGATGTTCCGTTTTTTAGCAAGAAAAGTTTTCATTTCTTTGCTCCTTTCTTTTTAGTTAAAGCAAAATAGATCACAACCGCAATCATATAGGCTATGGTATAAAATAGATGATACCAAATACTCTCCCTAAGCGGATAAAGAAGGGTGGACATGATCAGATACAGAACGAAAACGATCAGTATTTTTTTCTTCATAAGATTTCCTCCTAAATGTATGCTTTATCTTAGTTTAGCTACAACCTTTACACTGCTAGTATAGCACTCATTTTATCCTTGGAACACTCAAATCATAAATGATCATCAAAACATCTTGAATTGTAAAAAATTTAAAAAAGCAAGCATGAAAAACATACTTGCCCTAAGGGGAATTTAACAATGTGAAAATACAAAATCGAAAGCTATTCAGCCTTACTTCCGTCTGTTCTCATATATTCTCATAATCGCAACCAGGATACAGGCTGTCCCACCTGCCAAAACCAGGAGGGTAATGATAATGTTGAGAATTTCAGGCGTCCTCTCTATTCTGTTGACAAGACGGACTAAAGACAATACTGTCAATAAGAGTAAAGCTACTGACTCTGTCCGAATTAAAGAAGTCAGTCGGTTCTCAATCGCATATAAAAAGGCTGGTAGCAAAACACAGGCTATAGCAATCACAAACAGATTGCTCCCCGTTTCTTCTCCCTCGTTCACCACGGAAATCATGAGAAGATTCGATGCTATGATCAAGGTAGAACAGATGATAAAATAGGATTTCTTATTCATTTAATATACCTCGCATACTATAGTATTTTAATTGATGACTACAGGCAGTACTTCTTTGCACAAGTCTTCTAATCATCAACTGACATCGAGTGAACTGTTAAAACCTGACGAAAGACTTGATTTTGGCAGGTGGTATTTAGACTGGTATTAGGATGACTTTCCACAATCTTCATAACGGTATAGAGACCAACTCCTCTCTCCTCCCCTTTAGAGCTTGCTCCAAAGGAGAAGATTTCAGAAATATCTATGCCCTCTTCTTTGATGGAGTTTTCGATGATAAAGGTCTCCTGTGCCCCATTTTTTAAAAAGGCGATTGAAACATGAGGTTGACTGGCCTCTGCACTGGCTTCAATAGCGTTGTCACAAAGGATAGACACAATGGTTAGAAAATCAAGCAAGCTCATCCCCTCTACCTGAATCTCCTCAGGAACTTCGACATTAAAGACAATCTTCTTATCTCTGGCTTTTAGAAATTTCCCTGCTAGAAGACTTTTGAGGGCACGGTCACGAATATTCACCAATCGGCCTAGGTCATATTTGTTGTCCTGCAATTTCTGACTAGAATCCTTTAAGACCGAGTCGTAGACCTCTTTTATCTGCTCCATATCCTCCTCTTCAATTCCCAGACGTAAGCTGGTTAAGAGGTTGGTGTAGTCATGGCGAAAACTCCGCACTTCCTTGTAAAGTTCCTCTATATGCCGACTATAGCGTTCCATATCTCTGTAGCGCAAGGCCTGCTCTTGGTCCAATCTCTCATGGAGTTTGTCCTTCAAATAGGTATCCAATTTCTTAATCATTCCCATAAAAAAGAGCAAGTAAAAGACTAGGATGAGATGGCGAACAGTCTTTGATTGGATATCGTATGCATATTCAAAGTAAGACAGATTTTCCATGACTAGAAAGTAGGCCCCCATTATCCAGTTAATCTTAGTCAGGGACTTTTGAAAAGCTTTATCGAGAATCTCCTTTCTCAAACCAGTAAAATCATAGTCCAACCATTTCAAAAAGGCTAGAGAAATGAAGAAATTGAAAATCATTATAAACACCCAAATAAATGAGTAATTGTCATTTATTTGCCCTTGGTCTAAAAACGGAAGCACAAAATAAGAAATACCTCTATAAAAGAGATTCACCAATATCATTGGAAAGAGACCATAAAAGAAAAGGAGTTTTTTAGGAAGGCCTCTTAACAATAAGAAAGACAAGCCTATACCGTACAAGGGTTCCGTAAAATAAGATAGGTAAGTATTTCCTACTATATAGTTAATCGTTACAAAAACGACTGCTAAAAGTAACTTAAAAAGAAAAGCTTTAAAAAATCTCTCCAGAGTTAGAACAATTCCATCCACCTTAAAAAATATAAACAATTCCAATCCAGCTATCAAAAATGCATATACTATCTTCCAAACTATTTCCATTACATTACCTCACTTAGTGTAAGTTATTGATAGCTTCAGACACTTCTCTGACCTTATAACGCGCAATCATACAGCTTCCGCCATTGGGAAAGTAAAGCAGTTTTTCTTTCTTATCCAAATGCACCACATTTGCAGGATTGATGAGAAAAGAGCGATGGCACTGCAAGAGACGGGGTTCCTGCTTAAAAACCTCCTCTAAACTCGCTGTAAATTCCAGCCTATCCGTCTTAGTATAGAGAATAACACGATGGGCTCTGGGCGATGTTTCGAGATAGTAGACCTCTTTAAAAGGATACTGGAATTGAGCAAATTTTGATTTAAAATAAAAGCAATCTTCCGCCAGACTTTTACTGTCTTGACTATTGGCATAGAGAAGGGCTGTCTCGATCCGAGATTCAAACTCCTCTGCTGACAAGGCCTTATCAATGTAGTCCAGAGCAGACACTTGGTAGCGAAAGGACAGGGGCATAAACTCCGAGTGAGTCGTCACAAAGACAATCAGGGCATAGGGGTCTCGATCCCGAATCTTTCTAGCCACTTCCAAACCCTTCATCTCCTCATTTCGAATCTCAATATCCAAAAAGAATAGCTGATGCGCCCCCTTCTCATGCACCTCTGCCAGCAATTGGTCTGGTTTGCCAAAAACTTCAAAAGAACTGGGAGTGATATGATGTTCCTTCAAGAGTTTTTCAATCGTCGTTTCAATCCTAGTCTGCTGGGAAAAATCATCTTCTAAAACAAATATTCTCATCTTCTTACTCTCCTTCTTTCAACCATTTTTGACGAATTTCTCTATAGCGACGTCTGGCATACTTGACAGCGTATTGACCTTCTTCTCCGAGAAAAAGGATTCTTTCTTGAAAATCAATCGATTTTAATTTATCAAGATTAACCAAACAATTTCGATGACATCTCATCAAGGTTTCCCCATATTGGTTCTCAAGATTACTTAAATTTTGAACCATATTAAAGCTAGCTTCTTCTGTAACAATCTGTACGGTATGGGCTTTAGTTGGATGTGTTTGGATATAGTAGATATCGTCGACGTTTACTTTATAGACTGTTTTCTGTGTCTGAATAATCATATGTTTCATTGGATTCTCCTCCTAAGAAAAGAATAACAGAAAAGGTCTAGCACAAGCACACCCAATCCTAAACAGTCTTTGAAAACTCCTAAAAGGACTATTTTTCTACAACATCATGATGAGCTTACAACTATTTTATCATAAAATCTTAACAGTACCATTCAGGAAATTTCAAGGGCAATTAAAGATTTTATGGTGAAAAAGGAGATAAAAGTGATAAACTGACAGTATCAAAACACAGTTGCTAGAATCAAGACTAGCACCCAGATTAGAGGAGGAATTCTCATGACAGATACAGACCCTATCAAAAGAGCTCAGACTTTGATTACTGACTTAAACAAAGCCTATCAAGCATGCAAAAAGGCAACGGCTGACGACATACGCTTTCAGGAGCAATTAAATTCTATTCTTGGTTTTCTAGCCAAGGCTGAGACAGTGGATAATCGAGTCTTGATTGAACTGGAAAAATTTTACCAGACTTCCAGTCTTCTCATGGGACTCAGCGCTCTTGATCCAGATGCTCCAACTCGCGCCGCTTGGCGGGCCTATGACCGTTTTCACTTTGACCAAGTCAAGACCAAGTTAAGTCTCTACGGCCCAACCATTATCCTGTAGTAACAAAAAAGAAGTTGAGTTCAGTTTGACTCAACTTCTTTTTTGTTTCATATAAGCAATGTTAGTCCTGCATCTGGCGTTTCACCTGATAAGGCAAGTACAAGACTTGTAAAGCCAAACCAGCTCCCAGCAAGACTAGAAGGGCTAGTTTTTCTTGGAAGGTCACCAGGCCGACAATTAATTCCACCACTAAGACCAAACTGGTCAATCCTCGGACTACAGCCTGCAAGCCTTTTTCCTTTTGCCCCTTATCCAGTGGAAAGAGTTGGGTCAAATACTGGTAGTCAAAGGCGTGATAGAGGGCCAGCAGCTGGAAGAGCAAGAGGTAGTTAAAGAGAACCACCACTGCTGTCGCAATCCAAGCTTGCTCGATAAAGACCTGCGCCAGCAAAGAAAGCAAGAGAAGACGAAGACTAAGCGCAAAGAGATCTCCATTTCGCAGATAAGAACGCAGATAGAGATTTTGCCAAATCTTTCCAGGCACCTTCTGAACAGCCTTTAGGATAAAGTCCAGATAGGCACGACGCTTGACGCTGTTTGAAATCCCCTTGACCTGGGTAAAGAGGGCAAAGAAACGAAGCAAGACTTGCTTGCGCTTGCTTTCTTGGGAAATGACATAATCCCAGTCTAGTCCAGTTTCAGTGAAAAATTTGCTGGCCTTTTGACGAAAGAGGAAATATTTTCCCACTCCTAATAAAAGCACATAGACCAGAAAAACAGGTAAGCCATAACCCATGGCTAAAAATAAGGGCGCAAATAACAGCAAGAAAAGGGTCTGGACAAAGAGCCAAAAGACTAGGGAAATGCTAGTTTGACGCTTTAGATGGAGCTTGATTTCCCCTTCTCCAACCAAGAGAAAGAGCTTGTCTGGAGCCTCCATATAGGTGGCAATTCCACCCCAAAGCAAAAGTAAAACAGAGGTAATTCCTACAAACAAAAGAATAGGCCAATGATTTTCAGGAAAATCTTGCAAGAGTTGACTGTACTGGTAGGCTAGAAAGCCCAGCAGGACAAGCAGGAACAAGACAAAGTGGTCATTGAGAACATAGCGCAAATAACCAAGACACTCCTTACGAAAAGCCTGCTTTCTCTTTAAAAACAAGTCTTTCATAGCTCCTCCTCTTTGGTCAGAGCCAAGTAAATATCATTCAAACTAGCCTCAGGCATATCAAAGGCTTCGCGCAGTTGCAGGAGATTTCCCTTGGCACGCACCTCTCCCTTGTGAAGAATGACAAAGGCATCACACATCTTCTCCGCCGAATCCAGCACGTGGGTACTCATGAGAATGGACTTACCCTTTTGCTTTTCCACTTCCAAAAGCTGAATCAAGTCTGCAATAGCCAACGGATCAAGACCAAGGAAAGGTTCATCCACAATAAAGAGACTTGGATCCACCACAAAAGCACAGATAATCATGACCTTTTGCTTCATCCCTTTTGAAAAATGAACAGGGAACCAGTCTAATTTCTGGTCCAGACGGAACATTTTTAACAAGGGCTCTACTCTCTCAAAAGCCACTTTCTGCTCAATACCATAAGCCATGGCAACCGTTTCGATATGCTCTCTGAGGGTCAATTCCTCATACAAGCTAGGTGTCTCAGGAATGTAGCCAATTTGCTTGCGGTAGCTCGTTGCATCTTCTTGCAGGGTCAAGCCATTGATATTGATAGATCCACTATAAGGTGTCAACAGACCGATAATTTCATTGATAGTCGTCGATTTCCCAGCACCGTTGAGACCAATCAAACCGACCAACTGCCCGCTTTCAACAGTAAAGGACACATCTTTCAAGACAGGGACATGGACATAGCCACCTGTCAGGTTTTTAATTTCTAACATATTTTCTCCAAATCTGGTATAATGTAGCTATATTATATCAAAATTCAATACAGTAGAGGTAGATTTTATGTCAGATTGTATTTTTTGTAAAATCATCGCAGGGGAAATTCCTGCTTCAAAAGTATATGAAGATGAGCAGGTTCTTGCCTTTCTTGATATCTCGCAAGTGACACCAGGACACACCTTAGTCGTGCCCAAAGAACACTATCGCAATCTTTTGGAAATGGACGCTTCTAGCGCCAGCCAACTCTTTGCCCAAGTACCAAAAGTGGCTCAAAAAGTCATGAAAGCCACTAAGGCTGCTGGTATGAATATCATTGTCAACTGTGAAGAAGTCGCTGGTCAAACCGTCTTTCATACCCACGTTCACCTCGTGCCTCGCTACAGTGCGGACGATGATCTCAAGATTGATTTTATCGCCCACGAACCAGACTTTGACAAACTTGCTCAAGTCGCTGAAACCATCAAAAATGCCTAAGGAGTTACCATGAAATTATCCAATCTATTGCTATTTGCAGGAGCTGCAGCTGGAAGTTATCTGGTCACAAAAAATCGTCAAACCATCACAGATGAAGTCTTGAATACCACTGACCGCGTTCAAGCTATCAAGGATGATGTGGATATTATCCAAAACAGCCTGCAAATCATCGACCAGCAAAAAGAACTCATCAAGGAATACCAAGAAGACCTGACTTACAAGTTTAAAGTTTTGGAAAAGGATATACAGACTAGACTAGCTGTGATAAAAGAAACACAGGAAATGGAAGATAAGTAAAAAGAGCCCAACGGCTCTTTTTTAAAATGTAAACAAGTTATATCCCATCAACTATACATCATAATTTAGAAAACTCATACACCATTTCATAACTAAATCGAAGACTTTCCGCCGTAATGAAAACACTTGAAACAGCTTGGTTTCAGGTGTCCGGAAACTTTGAGACCTAGGCTCAAAGTTTAGGTATGGAACTTCGAAGAAGGTCGCTACCGTCCGTCATTACTTAAGGAAAGTCTTAAAAAATCTATAAACAAAAAGAGCCACTCGGCTCTTTTTGTTTATTCTCCTTCAAAGGCATCTTTAATATGATCAAAAAATCCTTTTTTCTTTGGATTTACTTTTAAATCACCAGCAGCTGCGAATTCTTTCAAGGCTGCTTTTTGGCGGTCGTTCAATCCTGTCGGAGTCACGACATTAACGGTAACGTATTGGTCACCAACTGCACCTCCACGAAGGCTTGGAGCTCCTTTACCACGTAGGCGGAATTTCTTACCAGTCTGAGTTCCCTCTGGGATAACCAATTCAACATCACCGTGAACAGTTGGGATATCAACTGTGTCACCAAGAGCTGCTTGGACAAAGTTGAGGTTGAGATTGTAGAAGATAGTGGTTCCTTCACGTTCAAACTTATCGCTGGCTTCCACAGAAACCACTACATACAAATCACCATAAGGTCCACCATTAAAGCCAGCTTCACCTTGACCTGCTAGGCGGATTTGTTGACCTGTTTCCACACCAGCAGGGATTTTCACATGTACGCTATGGGCTTGTTTTTCATGACCTGTTCCGTGACAAGTTGTACATGGATCTTTGATTTCTTTTCCGCGACCATGACAGACATCACAGGTTACTTGACGACGCATCATACCAAGCGGAGTCTGCGTATCGACGTTAATAACACCAGCTCCATGACAGCGTCCACAAGTGACTGGACTTGTTCCTGGCTTAGCACCTGAGCCATTACATGTACTACAGCTTGCTTCACGATTGTACTTAACCTCTTTTTCAGCTCCAAAAATAGCTTCTTCAAAGGTCAAGTTTACACGATACTGGAGGTCATCCCCCTGACGAGGAGCATTTGGATTGCGTGAAGCACCGCCTCCGCCGAAGAAACTTGAGAAGATATCTTCAAAACCACCGAAGCCTCCTGCCCCATCGAAACCGCCGAAACCACCAGCTCCACCAAAACCACCGTTGGCTCCAGCAGCACCGTATTGGTCATAGGCAGCACGTTTTTGGTCGTCACTCAAAGTCTCATAGGCTTCTTGAACTTCCTTGTATTTTTCCTCAGCACCAGGCTCCTTGTTGATATCTGGGTGGTATTTCTTTGAAAGCTTACGATAAGCCTTTTTGATCTCGTCTGCCGAAGCGTTTTTTGACACCCCCAGACGATCATAAAATTCAGTATTGTTCATAATTCAAGATACAAAGGGCGTCAAACGGACACAGCCAAAATAGGAGTTTTGACGACGGACGCTTGCGTCCTAGAACAAACTATCTTTTTGGCACAGCCCGTAGCCCGTGTTCAATTCCCTGAACACCTTTATTCCTTTCTATTGATGTTCTGAATCAAACCTCGACTTAGGTCGGGTTCAATTCCTTTCTGTTATATTGAGTAAGAAATTTGGGAACCTGTGTTCAATTCCCTGAACACCCTTGTTCCTTTCTATTGATATTGTGAATCAAACCTCGATTTAGATCGGGTTCAATTCCTTTCTTTTATATCGATGAGACAAAACCCAAATAAATCAGGTTTTATCCCTTTTTATCGAAAAACAGAGGCTGGGTTGCAACCTCTGGATTTCTTCTTATCATTACGACGTTCGAGTTTTAAAAATCAAACTAGTAATGCTAAATCGAGCACGCCCTAACCTCTTGGTGAAAAAGACAAATCTTTCTAGAAACTAAAGTTTCTGCGTCAGATTTCCTATTTTCACTGTGAGGTTTTAACGGGCTTTGCATCTTACTTTTCAGTAAACTCTCCGTCTACGACGTCATCGCCTGCGTTTCCTGTTGCTTGTGTGCCTTCTGCCCCTGCTTGAGCTTGTTGCGTTGCTGCGGCTTGTTCGTAGAGTTTCACAGCAAGTCCTTGAGCTTTTTCGTTCAATGCTTCAAGTTTTGCTTTCATGTCGTCCAAGTTGTTGTCTTCTTGAGCTTTCTTAAGATCATCAAGAGCAGCTTGAGCAGCGTCACGTTCTGCATCAAAGCCTTTTCCTTCAGTTTCCTTGATTGTCTTTTCAGTCGCAAAGATAGCTTGGTCTACTTCGTTACGAAGGTCAACTTCTTCTTTACGTTTCTTATCTGCTTCAGCGTTAGCTTCTGCATCTTTCATCATGCGGTCGATTTCTTCGTCAGTCAAACCTGAGTTAGATTGGATCACAATTGTTTGTTCTTTTTGAGTTCCAAGGTCTTTGGCCTTAACAGACACGATACCGTTCTTGTCAATGTCAAATGTTACTTCGATTTGAGGAATTCCACGAGGTGCAGCTGGGATATCAGTCAATTGGAAACGTCCAAGAGTCTTGTTATCTGCTGCCATTGGGCGTTCACCTTGAAGAACGTGGATATCAACAGCTGGTTGGTTGTCTGCTGCTGTTGAGAAGACTTGTGATTTAGATGTTGGAATAGTTGTGTTACGGTCGATGAGTTTTGTGAAGACACCACCCATTGTTTCGATACCAAGTGACAATGGTGTTACGTCAAGAAGGACAACGTCTTTGACATCACCAGTAATCACACCACCTTGAATCGCAGCACCCATAGCAACTACTTCGTCAGGGTTTACTGATTTGTTTGGCTCTTTACCAGTTTCAGCCTTAACAGCTTCTACAACGGCTGGGATACGAGTTGAACCACCAACAAGGATAACTTCGTCGATTTCTGACAAGCTCAAACCTGCATCTGAAAGGGCTTGACGAACTGGAACTTTTGTACGTTCTACAAGGTCACGAGTCAAATCGTCAAATTTCGCACGAGTCAAAGTCATTTCCAAGTGAAGAGGTCCAGCCTCACCTGCAGTGATAAATGGCAAGCTGATTTGAGTTGAAGTCACACCAGAAAGGTCTTTCTTAGCTTTTTCAGCCGCATCTTTCAAACGTTGCATTGCCATCTTGTCAGTAGACAAGTCAATACCGTTTTCTTTCTTGAATTCTGCTACCAAGTGGTCGATGATTTTTTGGTCAAAGTCGTCACCACCAAGTTTGTTGTCCCCTGCAGTTGACAATACGTCGAAGACACCGTCACCCAATTCAAGGATAGAGACGTCGAATGTACCACCACCAAGGTCGAATACCAAGATTTTTTCTTCTTTATCAGTCTTGTCCAAACCATAAGCAAGAGCTGCTGCTGTTGGTTCGTTGACGATACGTTCTACTTCAAGACCAGCGATTTTACCAGCGTCTTTAGTTGCTTGACGTTGAGCATCGTTGAAGTAAGCTGGAACTGTGATAACTGCTTTCGTTACCTTTTCACCAAGGTAATCTTCAGCGTAACCTTTCAAGTATTGAAGGATCATAGCTGAGATTTCTTGTGGAGTGTATTCTTTACCGTTTGCAGAAACTTTTTCAGATGTTCCCATCTTAGATTTGATAGAGATAACTGTATCTGGATTTGTAACTGCTTGGCGTTTTGCAGCGTCACCGACGATGATTTCGCCGTTTTTGAATGATACTACAGATGGAGTTGTGCGGTTTCCTTCTGGGTTTGCGATGATTTTGCTTTCAGTTCCTTCAAGAACTGCTACTGCTGAGTTTGTTGTACCTAAGTCAATACCGATAATTTTAGACATGTGTTTTTCTCCTTGTTAGTTAATTTTCTTTTTTTATATTTCCCTTAAGTGGTGGGGACGTGAGCAACTCCCTTCGGGATTTCATCACTTATTTTTGAGCCTATTGTCTCAAAAATCCCCTGTTTCAGTAGCAAAAGCTACTGAAACTTTCACCACGGCGGGAAATATCTTCCTTGCAAGCCTCCGGCTTGCCTCTTATCTTTTCTTCATAGTTTAGTGTCGTTTCGGACAAATTTTCTATTATATATGTTGCAACCGTCAGAATTGCCTAATCGAACACGCCCTAAGCTCTGGGTAAAAAAGATAGATTTCCTTGTGTTCATCGAACACTTCGTCAATCTCCTATTTTTACTGTGAGCTTTTTACGGGCTTTGTATCTTAGTTGTACACCACTACCATTGCTGGGCGTAGGATGCGGTCATGGAGTTTGTACCCTTTTTGGAAGACTTGGGCGATGGTATCTGCTGGGTGTTCATCGTCTGCTGGGAGAGTTTGGATGGCCATATGGTAGTTATGGTCAAATTCGCCGTCAGCTGCGATTTCTTCGATTCCTTCTTCTTTCAAAGCGTGAATCAAGCTTTCTTGCACCATTTCCAAGCCCTTCTTCACATCATCTGTCAAACCTTCAACTGCGAGTGCACGCTCAAGGTTGTCCAAAGAAGGGAGAATCGCTTTTGCCAAGTCCTGGCTACGATAACGTTGCAAGTTTTGACGTTCTTCATTGGCACGGCGTTGAATATTTTGCATTTCTGCATGAGCGCGAAGGTATTTGTTTTCAAACTCATCCGCACGTTCATTTGCCAAGTCCAACTCAGACTTTTCAGGAGTTGTTTCTTCAGCTGTTTCCACAACTTCCTCTTCTTGGACTTCTTCTACTTCTTCATTTTTTATATCTTGGGCCATTTTCGCCTCCTTTAATGATTTCAATTTTAATGTACTTCGTAATGATTACTGCTGAGGTAGCGGTAAAAATCTGTCAACTTCATAGTCAAAACACGATTGACCACATTGACTTGGTTGATTAGCTGTTGGTAATCCAGATTGACTGGACCGATAATGGCTAGAATTCCAACTCCCCGATAAGGAATGAGGAACTTGCTACTAATCACCGCTAGGTCAGCTAGACAGGACTCTTGACTATCTGCAACACGGACGTTTTGCATCTGATCTTCACGCAACCCCTCACGAATCTCCAGAGCCACCTTTTGCGGTTGGTCAAAGAACTGATAGGCTGCTAGATTGGCAAAATTCAAGAGATTAACCTTGCCCGCCACCACAATGTTTTCGTTGAACATTTCCTTAAAGATATGTTCAAAGAGATCGATGACATTGTCCGTTGTTGTAAAGTAACGCTGGATAATCTGCGGAATCTCCGTCCTAATCTTGTAGTGAATATCTAGAACGGTGTGGCCGAGGAAACGTTCCTGAATGATGCTCTTCAGTTTCAGCAAATCCTCCTGCAAGAAGTTCCTTGGAATCAGAAACTGACTGGTAACCGTTCGCGACTCGTCTAGGGTGAATACCGCCAAGGCTGTATGTTGGCCCAAAACAACGATATCAAAGGCTGTCAAACGCTGCCTGCTCGGCTCAACATCCAGTGCTACTACCGTACAGCCACTCAAGTCTGTCAGTAGATTAGCAGCCTCTTGCAGAATATCCTCCAATTTGAAGAATTCCTGATCAAAGGCTTTGACAATCTCATATACCTCATTTTCAGCCAATCTGTCAAAATCCAGTGAGTGTTTTACATAGTACTGAAAACCAGCAACACTTGGCATCCGACCACTTGAAGTATGGGCCTTCTCAAGCAACCCTTGCTTTTCTAGAGCCGCCATGTCATTACGAATGGTTGCACTGCTAGAGTTAATAGACTCTTGCAAGGCTTTGGATCCGACAGGTTCGTGCGTTTTGGTAAAGATGTCAATAATCAGATTTAAAATATCCTGCTGACGCTCTGTAACCACCTCATCACTCCTCTCTGTCTGATCGATTAGCACTCGATACAATCAAGTGCTAACTTATGATTCTATTATACACCCTTAAAAGAGAATGTCAAGACAAAAACTCAAAAAATTAGCACTCTTTTAACAAGAGTGCTAAAAATCAGTCTAAAGACCTAGAACCCTACCTTCCATCTACTTGGTATTTCCTTTTAAGTCTGAAAAAACCATGGATTAGATAAGAAATCAGAAAAGCATATAAAACAAAAATAATAAAGAAAGACATAGAAAGATCTTCTCTAAACGAACTCATACAAACAACAAGACCACCTGAGAAAGCAACTGTACATGAACGAAGTCTATATCGCATAACTTCCCATCTGATCTCCTTAGCCATATAGACTTGATCCTCTGGAAGTAAATCAGAAGACGATTTACGAAGAATCGAACAAGAACCTGCTCCTATCAATTCCCAACCTCTATTTCTAAAATCTTGCAGTTCATGCTTATATTTTTTAAGAAATCTAGAATCATAGATACAGTAGATGACATCGTCTGGTTGACATTGGTCAAAATAGAACAAACCAAAACGACTCGTTCTATACCTCCAACCTTTCAAATGCATCTCATGTAAATATTCTTCTTTCTTATCCTCATCAAGAATCGTAAAAATCCGAAATTGTAGTTTGCTTTTCATCATCGCACCTCCAAATTAGAAAACATGCATGGTTTTATTTATCAGATAATTCTTTCCACTTTTGAAACAATCTCCAAAAAATACAAGACATCTGAATCGAATGAACTATCAATAAAACACCATCTATTATAACAATCAAAAACATTTCCCAACTGAAAGAACTAACTCCAGTGACAAACTTTGAGAAAACCGGTAGTAGAGCTAAAAAGAGAAGCAAAATAGGAAGCATCCGCCTCGTTAAAATCCGTTTGACCATAGCTAGCTTCCCGGCCGCGTCATTATAAATTTCAAACTCGGCATCCAACTCAATTCCAGAATGAAGCTTTCTAAAGTAGGAAAAACCATTAAAGTCTGTAATATGCTCCCATCCACAGTCTTTAAATAATTGTAAATAGGAGGCTCTCTCTGATTTTTTCATAGGATAAAAGTCCAACTGATAAGACACCTGCTCCGGTTGGCACTTTTCAAAAGTATACTTAACCGCAACTACTAAGTTAGAGTAGGTCACTTCCTTGAGTTTCCAGCCCTCAGCATGCATTTTTCTAAGATATAAAGCCTCTCTATCATAATCCGCAATGGTAGCAATTCTATAAACAACCTTCTTTTCCATCATCTTTCCTCCAGACTGTTTCTATAGAGCCGTTCAATACGTTTCAATTCAATATCTAAGACTTTTCTTCCCAAGTCTGTAATCTGATAGATTTTACGCTTCTCCTCTTCTCGGACAAAGGAAATCAAACCATCCTTTTCCATTTTTGACAAGGTTCCATACATAGTTCCAGGACTAATCGAAACTTGCAAATCTGTCATCTCCTTGACCTTTTGCGTAATACTGTACCCATGACCTTCCTTTTGCAGACAGAACAAGATATAAAAGCCCGTTTCCGTCATCGGAAGATAAACTCGACGAATCTTATCCGTTAATTCCATTTATAGCTACCTCCTATCCAGTTCGATATATCGCACTTCGTTATATAAAATATATCACACCTCGATATAAAATACAAGAAAAAAAGATTATCCTCACGGACAATCTTCCTTCTATATTAGTATTAGTAAAGGTCTAAATAATTATCAATTTCCCATTGTGAAACGAAGGTTGCATAACTTGCCCATTCGATTCGTTTGGCTTCAAGGAAACTAGTATAGATATGTTCTCCGAGAGCCGCTATGACAACTTCATCTTCTGTCAAAGCTTTCAAAGCGTTGTGAAGGGTTGATGGAAGGTCTGTAATACCAGCTTCCTTACGCTCTTCTGCTGTCATGATGTAGATATTTTCTTCGATAGGAGCTGGTGCTTCGATTTTATTCTCAATACCATGCAAACCAACTTCCAACAGCACAGCCATAGCGATGTAAGGGTTCGCCATTGGATCCACTGAACGCAACTCAAGACGAGTTCCCATACCACGTGAAGCAGGCACGCGCACAAGTGGCGAACGGTTACGACCAGCCCAAGCAATATAAACAGGCGCTTCATAACCTGGAACCAAACGTTTGTATGAGTTAACCGTTGGGTTCATGATGGCAGTATAGTTGTAGGCATGCTTAATCAAACCACCAAGGAAATGGTAGGCCGTTTCTGACAACTGCATTCCTTTTGGATCATTTGGATCAAAGAAGGCATTGTTTCCTTCTGCATCAAACAAGGACATATTACAGTGCATACCTGATCCGGCAATACCAAATTTTGGTTTGGCCATAAAGGTTGCGTAAAGACCATGTTTGCGAGCAATGGTTTTAACAACGAGTTTAAAGATTTGAATCTTATCACAAGCACGGAGAACTTCATCGTACTTAAAGTCAATCTCATGTTGTCCAACCGCAACCTCATGGTGACTTGCTTCTACTTCAAATCCCATTTTGGTCAAGACATTGACAATCTCACGACGTGTATTGTCCGCAAGGTCAGTAGGCGCCAAATCAAAGTAGCCACCCTTGTCATTTACTTCAAGTGTTGGGTCTCCATTTTCATCAAGTTTAAATAGGAAGAATTCTGGTTCTGGTCCAAGGTTGAAGGACTTGAATCCCACTTCTTCCATGTGACGAAGAGCACGTTTCAAATTGCCACGAGGATCACCTGCAAATGGCTCACCTTCTGTTGTATAGACATCACAGATCAAACCTGCAACACTTCCATTTTCATCTCCCCAAGGGAAGACTGTCCATGTATCCAAGTCAGGGTACAAGTACATATCTGACTCATTGATACGTACAAAACCTTCAATAGAAGATCCATCAAACATAGCCTTATTTGACAAGACTTTATCTAACTGTTCATCTGTAGCAGGAATTTCGACGTTTTTCATGGTTCCCAAAATATCTGAGAACATGAGACGAATAAAGGTAACATTTTTTTCCTTGACTTCACGACGAATATCTGCAGCTGTGATTGGCATGAGTTTTCTCCTTAATGTATAACTACTTGCGGTTGCCTAACCGCGACCAAAAGGTGACCGTACTGAAGCAAAGCGACCCTGTTGGAGGAGTTCATTATGAAGTGCACGACGCACCTCAGTCTGACTCACCGCTTTCTTGGATTTCGCTTCACGTTCAGCATATTTTTTCTTGATGGCAGCGATATTATAACCTTCAGAGATATAATCTTTGATTTCAAGCAGACGATCCATGTCATTCAAGGAATACATGCGACGGTTCCCTTCGTTTCGATCAGGCTTAATCAACTCTTGATCTTCATAATAACGAATCTGACGCGCCGATAGGTCGGTCAACTTCATAACACTGCCGATAGGAAAAACAGCCATATTTCGGCGAAATTCTTTTTCCTTCATTTACAATTTCCTTCTTTCTGTCTATTATAGTCTAAAAAAAGACAAACGTCAATTGATAATGTTATAAAATGTAACATTATTTTTCTTTTTTCTCTAAAATGAGCCGAATACGATCAATATCGTAATTTACGAGAATTGCGACAAAAACTCCCATAAAAGTTTCTGATACACGCGCAAATACGTACAAAATTGTTTCGCCACTCGGAATCGATAGGGTAATGATTAACATAGCTGCTACACCACCAATAACTCCTGCTTTGTTATTCATGGCTACATTTGTCATAATGGTTAACATGGTGCATATTGGAACAACTACTAAGGTTACCCAAAAGGCTTCGTGGAAAAAGGTATTTAATAGGAAGAAGAGGAGGGCATAGAGACCACCGATACTATTTCCTAGAATACGCGAAGTCCCAAAATGGACACTCTTATCAAAACTCTCCCTCAGGCTAAAAACGGCTGTCAAAGCACCAATTTGAAGACCTTTCCAACCAAAAAAGCCAAAAATCAAGAGAACTAGAAAAACAGCAATACCTGTTTTAAAGGTTCGCATACCAAGTTTGAACTGGGATTTATCGAATTTATATTTTTTAAAATAACTCATAATCTCAACTTTCTATTTCCATTTTATCATAAATTGGCTGATTTTATGAGCAATAGTTGAGAGGAAGCGTTTTTATTTTAAGCAAAAGAAAAGAGGAACTTTCATCCCTCTATTCTTTGATTTAGTTATAAAATCTTATTTTTCTGTCAAGGCTGCAAGTCCTGGAAGAACTTTACCTTCAAGAAGTTCCATTGATGCTCCACCACCAGTAGAGATCCATGAGAACTTGTCTGCACGGCCAAGGTTAATCGCTGCGGCAGCTGAGTCACCACCACCAATGATTGATTTAACTCCTGGTTGTTTCACGATAGCGTCCATCACACCAATTGTACCAGCTTGGAAGTCTGGGTTTTCAAATACACCCATAGGTCCGTTCCATACAACTGTTTTCGCACCAGTCAAAGCTTCATCAAATTTAGCGATAGATTTTGGACCGATGTCAAGACCAAGGAAGCCTTCAGAAACTGCTTCACCTTCAGTGTCACGCACTTCTGTGTAACCAGCAAATGCGTTTGCTTCTTTTGAGTCAACTGGCAAGATCAATTTACCATTTGCTTTTTCAAGAAGAGCTTTCGCAACATCCAATTTGTCTTCTTCTACAAGTGAGTTACCGATTTCGATACCTTGTGCTTTGTAGAATGTGTAAGTCATACCACCACCGATAAGGACTTTATCAGCTTTTTCAAGCAAGTTTTCGATAACACCGATCTTGTCTGAAACTTTTGAACCACCAAGGATAGCCACGAATGGACGTTCTGGAGCTTCAACTGCTTCTTGGATGTAGGCAATTTCGTTTTCAAGAAGGAAACCAGCAACTGCTTTTTCAACGTTTGCTGAGATACCAACGTTAGATGCGTGTGCACGGTGAGCTGTACCGAATGCATCGTTTACGAAGATACCATCTCCAAGTGATGCCCAGTATTTACCAAGTTCAGGATCGTTTTTAGATTCTTTCTTGCCGTCAACATCTTCGTAACGAGTGTTTTCAACCAAGAGAACCTGTCCATCTTCAAGAGCGTTGATAGCTGCTTCCAATTCAGCACCACGAGTGACACCTGGAAGGAAAGCAACATCTTGACCCAATTTAGCTGCCAAGTCAGCAGCTACAGGAGCAAGTGATTTACCAGCTTTGTCTGCTTCTTCTTTTACACGACCAAGGTGAGAGAAGAGGATAGCACGTCCACCTTGTTCAAGGATGTACTTGATAGTTGGAAGAGCTGCAGTGATACGGTTGTCGTTAGTGATTACGCCATCTTTCAATGGTACGTTGAAGTCAACACGAACGAGGACTTTTTTACCTTTCAAGTCAACGTCTTTAACAGTAAGTTTTGCCATGTTACAAAAACCCCTTTATTTATTTTATTCGAAACTATTATATCACACTTTGGAAATATAAGGAAAGATTTCACAAGATTTTTCGATATTTAATCTC
>NZ_JAPVZK010000034.1:0-20518 GCF_041432345.1 Streptococcus sp. 27098_8_103 | reverse complement strand
GGAATTCTTTAAAAAGATATTTTCAGTTTTCGGAGCAAATTTGGAGCAGAACAAAGAAAAAAGCCCTACTAAAGGCTTTCTTAGGATGTTTACATCCACCCTGAGGGAATCGAACCCCCATCTCAAGAACCGGAATCTTACGTGATATCCATTACACTAAGGGTGGAAACTTGTTTTATTATAACAGAAATTTGCTCTAATAACAAGTTTTTTTCTGGTGAGAATAGCCCGTCTTAGTGGGAAGCATCCCCATTCCAGATAGAGTTTTTCACGATTACATAATCAACGTGTTTAAGGTCAGCAACCTGACGTCCACCTGCATAAGAAATAGCACTTTGAAGGTCTTGTTCCATCTCAGTTAAAGTGTCTTGCAGATGACCTTTAGCAGGAAGCAAGATACGTTTGCCTTCCACATTTTTGTAAGCACCTTTTTGATATTGTGAGGCTGAACCGTAATATTCTTTGAACTGTTCACCATCGACTTCAATCGTTTTCCCTGGACTTTCAATATGTCCTGCAAAAAGGGAACCAATCATAACCATGCTGGCACCGAAACGGATAGACTTGGCAATATCGCCGTGAGTACGAATTCCTCCATCTGCAATGATTGGTTTACGTGCAGCCTTGGCACACCAACGGAGAGCAGCCAACTGCCAACCACCTGTACCAAAACCAGTCTTGACCTTGGTGATACAAACCTTACCAGGGCCAATTCCGACCTTAGTAGCATCCGCACCAGCATTTTCCAATTCACGCACAGCTTCTGGTGTTCCCACATTTCCAGCAATAACAAAAGTATCTGGCAATTCTTTTTTGATGTGTTGAATCATAGAAATCACGCTATCAGCATGACCATGGGCAATATCAATCGTGATGTACTCAGGAGCATCAGCCTTGAGCTGGCTGACAAAATCATACTCATAATCCTTAACACCGACAGAGATAGAAGCAATGAGCCCTTGATCGTGCATTCGTTTAATAAAAGGAATACGTCCTGCCTCATCAAAACGGTGCATAATGTAGAAGTAACCACCTTTAGCCAGTTGCTCTGCTACATTTTCATCCAAAATCGTCTGCATGTTAGCTGGCACAACAGGTAGTTTAAAGGTGTGATTTCCTAGAGTGACACTTGTATCTGCTTCTGCACGGCTTTTAATCACACATTTATTTGGAATCAATTGAATATCTTCATAATCAAAAATTGGAAATTCATTTAACATATCGATGACTCGTTTCTTTTATAATGACCTACCTATGCTCTCGCATCACTACGCCTTTTCCGACGTTTCCTTAATTAATTATAAATCAAAGTACAGTTTTTGTCAAATAATTTTATAAATTAAAATATAATGTTCGGGTTTTTTGTGATAATAAAAAAGAAAGAGGAGAGATTATTGTCTCCCCACTTCTTCTCTATCCTAATAATACTCGCCCTGACGGTAGTCCCATGAGTTAAAGGTATCTGACAGGTGCATCATGATCTTATCAATGTCAAGCCCTTTACGGATAACCACTGGAGCTGGTGAAGTTGAACGTGCTCCTCCTTGTTCTGGGATAAGTTTGCCGTCTTTATCGACCATAGAGACCATCACACCTTGTTCGTAGCGAGTTTCAATTGTTTTGTCAGGTTGAATGGATGCCACATAGTCGTCTGCCTCGATAACAAGGTCAACTGCTCCTTCGATGCGTTCTCCGATACCTTCTACCTTACCACGGTTTCCTTTTCCAGATGGATTTGCAGATGAGGCGTATACCATCTTGCCTTCTTCCCAAAGTTTGGCAGCCAATTGTTCACCAGCTTTCCCAAACTTGATAACGAAACAGCTAGTACCACGAACGTCAGTCATAAGTTCTTCACGGGCATCACCGTATGCTTTGAGTTTTTCAAAGGCTTCTGGTTTCCATGGAAGGATACAACCAAGAAGAATATCTTCATCCCAATGTTTTTGGTAAAAGGCTTCAATTTCTGGGTTAAGTTGTGCTAAAGCGCGAAGCTCATCCATGCTACCGCAGAGAACAACACCTGGTTTGTTACGGTTACGCTCTTTGGCTGCGAACTTACGCTCAAGTCCTGCCTTATCGCTGGTCATGATAATGTAACCAACTTTAGTAGGGCAAACGATACATCCGCCCTCACCTTTTAAAATGTCATAGCCTTCTTGTGAAAGTGTTCCGTTCCATTGAATGTGTTTTGTCATAGTTCTATTTCCTTTTCTATTTTTCTTCTAATCCTGCCAGTAGGCTGGTCGTTGTTTTTCATAAGCAGCAATCAAATCTTCATACTGCAAGGTAATACCGATATCGTCTAAACCATTTAAGAGTTTGTGTTTCCATTCGCTATCGATTTCGAAAGTGAATTCTCCAACTGGTGAGATGATTTTTTGTTGTTCCAAGTCCACAGTTACCTGGTCAGTCGGTTTGAGCTGGGCTAGCTTTTCTCTAACCTCTCTAGGCTGAACAATAGGCAACATGCCATTATTGAGTTCATTATTGTAATGAATATCCCCAAAAGATCCTGCAATCACGACCTTAAAACCATAGTCTGCTAAGGCCCAAGCTGCATGTTCCCTCGAAGAACCTGCCCCAAAGTTATCCCCTGAGATAAGAATACTGGCTTTACGATATTCAGGCTGATTAAAGACAAAGTCAGGATCCTCAGTATACTTGTCGTCCAGATAACGCCAAGCATACATGAGGTACTTACCAAAGCCTTTTTTATCAATCAACTTGAGAAACTGCTTGGGTAGGATTTGGTCGGTGTCGATATTATCATTCATGAGAGGAACGGTCGTTCCCGTATAAACTGTAAATTTCTCCATATCCTCTCCTTACTGGGCTTCTGGCATTTGCCGAACATCTACGAATCTCCCTGCAATAGCTGCCGCAGCTGCCATAGCTGGACTACAGAGATGAGTCTTAGCGCCAAAGCCTTGTCTATCTTCAAAGTTTCGATTGCTGGTTGAGGCGCAGTGAACACCATCAGGGACCTTGTCTGGATTCATCCCTAGGCACATAGAACAACCTGGATCTCTCCACTCAAAACCAGCGTCTAGGAAAACCTTGTCCAAGCCCAACTTCTCAGCAGCTCGTTTGACAGGACGAGAGCCTGGGACTACGATAGCCGTTAAGTTAGGAGCAATCTTCTTCCCTTTAACAAATCGCGCAGCCAGTTGCAAGTCGCTGAGACGAGCATTAGTACAAGAACCGATAAAGATATAGCCTAGTTCAATATCAGCTGGCTTTTGACCAGGCTCCAAGTCCATGTAATTGTAGGCTCGCTCATCATTCATATCCTTAATTTCTGGGAATCTACTGTCAAAGTCAACCCCCATAGCAGGGTTGGTTCCCCAGGTCACCATAGGAGCCAAGTCTGAAACATCCATCTGGATAACCTTATCGTAAACGACATTCTCATCACTGACAAGGGTCTTCCAATCTGCCACAGCCTCTTCAAAGTCCTCTGGAACACATTCCCGTCCTTTGAGATAATCATAGGTGGTTTGATCTGGATTCATGATTCCCATCTTGGATCCAAACTCGATGGACATATTGCAGATGGTCATTCGTTCTTCCATGCTCAGTGCATCAATAGCTTGTCCACGATATTCCACCACGTAGCCAACGCCGCAAGCAACGCCGTACTTGGCAATCAAAGCTAAAATGAAATCCTTGGAATAAACTCCTTTTTGAGGAACACCAGTGAATTCCACCAGCATTTTCTTGGGTTTGACCTGCCAGAGGGTCTGTGTCGCAAAGACATGTTCGACCTCACTGGTCCCAATTCCAAAAGCGATCGCTCCGAAAGCCCCGTGGGTTGCTGTATGGCTATCCCCACAGACGATGAATTTCCCTGGTTGAGTTCTTCCTGTTTCTGGACCAACCATGTGAACGATTCCTTGCTTTTCAGAACCGTGGGCAGCATGTTCGATCCCAAATTCCTCAACATTTTCAGCAAGCTTATCAATTTGTACCTTAGAAATCACATCTCGAATATCGTAGATATTGACTGTCGGGACATTGTGGTCAAAGGTTCCAAATGTCAAGTCTGGTCGTCTCAATCTACGACCTGCGTCTCGTAATCCTTGAAATGCCTGAGGGCTGGTCACTTCATGAATATAGTGCTGGTCCACATACATGAGTTGGGGTTGCCCCTCTTCTCCTGTGATGACATGACGGTCCCACAATTTATCAAAAATCGATTTTCCTGCCATCCATTACCTCCAAATAAAATATAAGGCTACTAGTGTGGACACCATCCCGAGAAACCAAACTGTTTTAAAATACCATTTTCGATTCTTGTGGTGAAAGATGATTCCTGCTAGCCAGGCACCAAAACCACCACAAGTAAAGGCTAAAATAAGTAAGATTTTCTCTGGGATGCGCCAAGCTCTTCTCCTCGCCTTAGATTTGTCAATGCCATAAATCAAGAAAATGATGACATTCCAAATCAAAAGGACTAGAGTAATTTTTTCGTCTAACTTCATAACCTTGCAATAATAGCTTCCGTCATTTCCTTTGTTGAAGCCTGTCCTCCTATATCTCTCGTTAATGTACCAGCTGCCAAACTTGCCTCAACAGCACGCTCGATACGCTCTGCATCCTCATAACGTCCAAAACTATCTCTCAACATCATGGACACTGATAAAATCATGGAAATAGGATTGGCAATTCCTTGACCAGCAATATCAGGTGCTGAACCGTGAATAGGTTCATAGAGACTTGGTCCATTTTCAGAATGACTGGCTGATGGCATAACTCCAAGTGTGCCAGATAGAACACTTGATTCATCAGATAGAATATCTCCGAAAAGATTCTCCGTCACAATGACATCAAACTTAGCAGGATTGGTAATCATAAGCATAGCAGCTGAGTCGACTAGCTGGTGCTCCAAGGTTACATTTGGGAAATCCTGCGCAACTTCCTCAGCTACTTTCCGCCAGAGTTTTGAGGTCGCTAGAACATTTTGCTTATCGATACTAGTAACGATTTTTCTGCGATTTCTTGCAATTTCAAAGGCTTTGCGAATAATCCGCTCCACTTCCTCATAGCTATAGTCGTTGATATCACGCGCTTTGCGCTCTTTAAGGATATGATCTCCAAAGTAAATCCCGCCTGTCAACTCACGCACCACGACAAAGTCTACACCAGCAATTCGTTCCGGTTTGAGTGGTGACAAATGCTTGAGACTGTCAAAGATTTTTACAGGGCGAATATTAGCGTAAAGATTGAGTTCCTTACGGAGAGCCAACAGGCCTTGTTCAGGGCGAACCGCTGCTCCATCATACTGGGGACTCCCGATAGCCGCTAGGAGAATGGCATCTGCTTCTCTACATGCTTTGAGGGTTTCACTAGGTAAAGGATGGCCTGCTGCATCAATACCTGCACCTCCAAAAGGTCGTCTATCAATCTCATAGTCAAAACCTGTTTTTTCAGCTAGAGCTTCCAGAACCTCTAACCCAGCCTCCATGATTTCTGGGCCGATTCCATCCCCTGCCAGAACTACTATTTTCTTTGTCATAGCTTTCTCCTTTACACACTAGGCATATCACGATAGGAAACACTGCGTCCCATCTCACCAGCATTCTCTTTTTGAACAAAGGTATTAGCATTGATGTAGGCAATAGCAGATGCTTTCAGTACATCGAAATCAAGCCCTGCTGCATTAAAGATGGTTTCTGTATCTCTGTTTTCAACAGTGACCAAAACCCGAGCTTGGGCATCAATTCCATCTGTCACAGCGTCAATAGTATAGGACACCAAGCGGACGGATTGGTTAAAGAACTTATCGATAGCGTTAAAGATTGCTTCAACAGAACCTTGCCCTGACGCATTGAAATCAACTTTCTCACCATCCATATTGGCTAGGCTAACGAGTGCTTCAATGTCATTATCTACATGAGTTTGAAGTTGTAAATCATCAAAGTGGAAGCCTTCTGGATTTTCAACCATGGTTCCAGCTACCAGAGCACGAATATCTGCATCTGTGATTTCTTGTTTCTTGTCGGCCAATGCCTTGAACTTAGCAAAGAGTGGTTTGATATCCTCTTCTGTAAAGTCTAAGGCCAGTTCTCTTAGTTTTTCAACAAAGGCATGGCGACCTGACAATTTTCCAAGTGGGAGGCTGTTACTCTTGACACCGACCAATTCAGGGGTGATAATCTCATAAGTAAGAGGATTTTTAAGGACTCCGTCTTGGTGAATACCAGATTCATGAGAAAAGGCATTGCCACCAACAACGGCCTTGTTTTTAGGAACTGGGATACCTGAGAAGCGAGAAACCATTTCTGACGTATTGATGGTTTCATTTAAAACAATACTAGTTTCTGCTTGATAGTAATCTTGACGAATATTGAGGGCCACTGCAATTTCTTCCAAAGCAGCATTACCAGCTCGCTCCCCGATACCATTGATAGTCCCTTCAACACGACCTGCCCCATTCTTGACAGCAACAAGGCTATTAGCCACTGCCATTCCGAGGTCATCATGACAGTGAGGCGAATAGATAATCTGACGTTCCGTTTTGACATTCTCAATCAAGTATTTGAAGATAGCTCCATATTCCTCTGGTGTGGTAAATCCTACCGTATCAGGGATATTGATATAAGTCGCACCTGCATCAACCGCTGTTTGAACGACTTGTAAGAGGAAATCCAACTCTGTTCTGGTCGCATCCTCAGGAGAGAATTCGACAACCTCAAACTTGGAACGTGCATAAGAGACATGCTCCTTAATAGCTTCTAGAATCTCTTCCTTGCTCTTATTGAGCTTATACTTGCGGTGAATGGGACTAGTAGCGATAAAGACGTGAACCTGTGGATATTTGGCATCCTTGAGGGCTTCGTAACAAGCATCAATATCAGACTTGACAGAGCGGGCCAAACCAGTCACTGCCGTTTTCTTCAAGGTCTTAGCAATCTCCTGAACTGCCGTAAATGAGTCTGGACTAGCCGCTGGAAAACCAGCTTCGATGGCTGAAATGCCCCATTTCTCCAGCTGTCTTGCAATGGCAATTTTTTCCTTGATTGAAAAGTTAACACCCGGTGTCTGTTCTCCATCCCGAAGGCTGGTATCTAGAAATTCAACTGTTCTCATAAGATTTCCCCTTTTCCAAATGTGGTTTTAAAAAAACATCTCGCTCAGAAACCCAAGCGAGATGTTGATTCACTCCCGCTTGGTAAGCCAAACAGGACTAATGCTTTTTGCACTAGCCCGAGTACCTCAACAACAAAGCGAATTGATTAAACTTAGCTGCTTTCATGTTTGACTTTCTCCTTCGTTTGATATCTTGTTTAGTATTTTAGCATAGGCAAAAGTACTTGTCAAGAAAAAATCCAATATTTTCTGAAAATTTCTTCAGTAGAGAATATTTTGCTAATTGAAAATCCTTGAAATGTTTCATTTTTTAGTGGTTAAATTCCAGCTTCTTTCTATCAATTCCAGTACTTCTTCATCTGATAAAGTATCATCAAGCGCCACACTAATCCAGTAACGTTTATTCATATGAAAAGCTGGATAAATGCCGTTTTTTGAAAGTAAGTCAGCTACTTGGTCATGTTTGAGGTTGACTACTTCCACCTGTCCTTCTCTGCCCTTTTCCAGCTTATACCAAGAGATTTTCATCAAGACGGCATACCACTTTTGATTTCCTTCGTGTCTTAACACTGCTGTATCAGGCGATTTCTCCCACAAATACTCCAACTGATTACCATACTTTTCCTGAACTTGAGTCATGATTCGCTTAGTCTGAGGGCAGATAAAATCCTGTACCTCAAAACAAGCCTTCCGAATCTGGTAGAGAATCTCCAGACAACCCTCACGGACATTTCCGACAAAACTTCCTCTCATACTTTGCATATGAACTTGAGGATAGAGGTCGCCCGTTTCCTGGTCAAAGACTTGAAAACTCACATTATCAGCAGTGATGGATACAGTCATGACAAAGTCACCTTGCAAAATCTGGCAACTATAGGTCCAGACTCCACCATTTTCTACAAAACCATAATCATGAGCCTTTTCTTTATTAAATTGATAGGATTTAAAAATTTCAAACATAAGTGAAAACTGCTACTCTAAGCAGCAGTTCCTTTCTATTTTTTTAAAAGACAACCTTAGTACCATGTAGTTGTGTAACTCCCAGTTGGTCGATAAAGGTTTGACGGTTGTCAAGGTCAATTCCCCCACCTGGTAGAATTTCAATCTTACCTTTAGCGTGCTCTAAAATTCTGTGATAGTGAGCAAAACGTTTTTCTAAGGAGTCACCAGATACACCCGCACGAGTCAGGATTCGAGTGACACCAGCTTGACTAAGCCAATCAATAGCTTCAAGTTGATCCTTATCACTCAATTCATCAAAGGCCATGTGGAAGACAATTTCCATTCCTTTTGATGCAGCTATCAACTTCTCAAGATTAGGCTTATCCAACTTCTTATCAGCTGTTAAAGTCCCAAATACAACCCCTTGACTTCCAGCATGAGCAGTCAAACGAATATCTTCCAGCATGATATCAATTTCTAGGTCATTATAGACAAAGTCGCCACCACGTGGACGAATCATAGTCATAATGATCGTATCGTAGTTAGATGCCAGTTCAACCGCTGCCTTGGTTACTCCATAGCTTGGTGTTGTTCCTCCCACTGCTAGATTATCACAGAGTTCGATTCGACGAGCTCCAGCCTGCATCGCTTTTTCAAGCAAGGTCACATTTTCAGCACAAAATTCGTAAATCATTTGATTCTCCTTGAGTATTACTTTAAATTTATTATATCATATTGTTGTGAATATACTTTCGTTTTTATCAAGGGAAATAACTACTATTTTAACTATTCTTTATCTGGAATGACCTTGAAGAGATAATAAGTGATAAAGATGGTCAAGGCTCCCAGACCGATTTTGACTGGTAAGAGAGGGGCAAAATAAATGGAAATTCCCATCAAGATGTAGATAGATACGATGATTTTTTTCTTACGTTCACGCGCAATGGACTTGGTCTCACGAAAATCAGCCACATATGCTTGATAGAGTTTGGTATGATAAAGCCAATCTTCGAAGCGCTTGGAACTTCTTGAGAAACAAGCAATAGACAACAAAAGAAAAGGCGTTGTCGGCAATAAGGGCAAAACAACCCCAATAATAGCCAAGGCCAGTGATAAGAAACCAATAATTAGATAGATAAGACGCATAACTTCTCCTAGTTAATACTCTTCGAAAATCTCTTCAAACCGCGTCAACGTCACCCTTACCGTAGGTATGGTTCCTGACTTCGTCAGTCTCTTCTGCAACCTCAAAGCAGTGCTTTGAGCAACCTGCGGTTAGTTTCCTAGTTTGCTCTTTGATTTTCATTGAGTATAAAATAATCTTCTTCTAGTTTCGCATACAATGGTGAATTTTGTCAAGTTCCAACCAAAAAGAGCCTGAAATTCACTTTCAGGACTCTCCTCTTATTTAATCTTTTCTTCTTCGTAGTCACCATTACTACATACAACCTGCTTGCCACCACCACGGACTTTTTTCTCCATGAGGAAATTGCCACATTTTGGACAGTCACGACCAACAGGCTTATCCCAAGAGGTAAATTCACATTCTGGATAGCGATTGCAACCATAGAAGAGACGGTTACGCTTGGTTTTACGCTCAATGATTTGTCCCTGATGACAACTTGGACACTCAACACCGATTTCTTTCACGATTGCTTGGGTATGACGGCAATCTGGGAAATTGCTACAAGCATAGAACTTACCAAAACGACCAAGTTTAATGACCATTGGACTGCCACACACTTCACAATCAAATCCAGCTGGTTCATCCTTAATCTGGATTTTCTCCATTTCTTCTTCAGCCTTGGCCACTTCTTTGGAGAATGGTTTGTAAAAGGCATCAATGACACGTTGCCACTGCTCTTTTCCGACTTCGACATCATCCAGTTTGCCTTCCATTTCAGCTGTAAAGGTCACGTTTACGATATCTGGGAAATATTCAACGATGAGCTTATTAACAATTTCTCCCAACTCTGTCGGTTCAAAGCGTTTGGCTGCAAGGCGAACATAATAACGTTTCTGAATGGTTTCAATTGTTGGTGCGTAGGTTGACGGACGGCCAACCCCATTTTCCTCCAAGGTCTTGATCAGTGTCGCTTCAGAATAGCGAGCAGGCGGTTGAGTGAAATGTTGCTCTGGTTTGCTATTTACCTGCTTGACTACATCTCCAACAGCCATGTCCGGTAACATCTTATTCTTGTCAGAATCATTATAAATGGCAAGATAACCATCAAACTTAACCTGACTACCATTGGCAGCAAATTGAACTCCATTTTGCGACAATTTAACAGCCATAGTATCAAAGACAGCAGCTGTCATCTGGCTAGCCACAAAACGATTCCAGATAAGGGTATAGAGCTTGAGCTGGTCCTTGTCCAGATACTTAGCAATACTTTCAGGTGTATTAAAAACGCTAGACGGGCGAATAGCCTCATGGGCATCCTGAGCACCTGAAGCATTTTTAACCTTGCTACCATGCTTAGAATACTTGCTACCAAAACGATCCGTAATGAAACTTGCAGCTTCATTTTGGGCTACAGGACTGATACGGGTCGAATCAGTACGCATATAAGTAATCAAACCTTGGACACCAGAACCAATATTAATCCCTTCATAGAGCTGTTGGGCAACCATCATGGTCTTTCGAGTACGGAAATTGATTTTATTGGCAGCATCCATCTGCATAGATGAAGTAGTATAAGGTAATGGAGCATTGCGTTTGCGCTCTTTCTTATCCACCTGATCCACTGAAAAGTCTTTACTAGTCAGACGAGACAAGACTTCCTTGACCTCATCATTGCTAGTCAGTTTCAGCTTTTTGCCATCTACTCCATAGAAGGATGCCTGAAATTGCTTGGTTCCCTTTTTAAAGACACCATCAATTGTCCAGTATTCTTCAGGCTGAAAGACATTAATTTCATTCTCACGGTCAATGATTAACTTAAGCGCAATAGATTGAACGCGCCCTGCTGATAAGCCCTTCTTGACCTTCTTCCACAAAATAGGCGAAATCGAATAGCCTACCAAACGGTCTAGGACACGACGAGCCTGTTGGGCATCGACCAAGTCCATATCAATCTTACGAGGTTCTTTAAAAGCATTTTTGACCGCATCCTTGGTGATTTCATTGAAGACCACACGGTTGGCATCATTTTCATCTAAGTTGAGAATATGGGCCAAATGCCAAGAAATCGCTTCTCCTTCACGGTCCGGGTCACTCGCCAGGAAGACTTTATTAGCTTTTTTGGCTTCTTTTTTTAAGTCATTGATGAGAGGGCCCTTTCCTCGAATATTGATATATTGCGGTTCATAATTATTTTCAATATCGACAGACATACTGGATTTCTTCAAATCACGGATATGCCCGACACTGGCTAAAACCTTGTAGTTTCTGCCTAGATATTTTTCAATCGTCTTGGCCTTAGCAGGCGACTCCACGATGACTAGATTTTTTTTAACTGTTGATTTTTTCTTTTTTGTTGCCGTAGCCACAGTATCACACCTTTTCAAAGTAATAAACTTTATAAAGTGTAAACCATTTTGCCATAACTGTCAAGACTTAGCTACTATATATAGAAGAAAAGTTTATCTAGTAAGCGGACTTTCTTCTTATACTCAATGAAAATCAAAGAGCAAACTAGGAAACTAACCGCAGGTTGCTCAAAGCACTGCTTTGAGGTTGCAGATGAGACTGACGAAGTCAGTAACCATACCTACGGCAAGGTGATGCTGACGTGGTTTGAAGAGATTTTCGAAGAGTATTAAAATTCAAATTCCGCAAGAACATCCTGCCCGCTGGTGACCAATTTTGCCCCTTCTTGAATCAAATGATGGCAACCGTCTGATAGTCCATCTAAAATGCTACCAGGAATAGCAAAGACATCGCGCCCTTCTTCCATTGCTCTCTCACAGGTAATGAGACTACCTGAACGCATCTTAGCCTCTGCTACAATCACACCACGACAAAGTCCAGCAATGATACGATTACGGGCAGGAAAATGAAATTTCAGAGGTTGTTCACCAGGTCCGTATTCACTTAGAACCAGATGGTCATTGCCGATGTAGTCTTGCAAGCGTTTATTGGCTTTAGGATAAAACACATCCAGTCCTGTTCCAATCACTGCAATGGTTTTTCCGCCATTCTGAAGAGCTGCCATATGAGCTGCTGTGTCAATGCCCTTGGCTAAGCCACTGACGATAACCAGTTCATTTTCCAAGCCCTGAATGACTTTTTCAACTGACTTAGCTCCCTGTTTGCTACACGCACGACTGCCCACGACTGCTACCTTCGGGAATTTCAAGAGGTCAAGATTTCCCTTGTAAAATAAAAGTACAGGCGCATCATATATTTCACTCAAATCCCAAGGGTAACAGTCATCTAAAATAGAGAAAGATGGAAATTTTTGAAACTCCTTCTCCAAATGCGCATCGTCTATCTGAAAGTAACGTTCCATAAAAACAGCTGGATTTCTGCAACCTGATATTTCTGCAATATCACCCAACAAAAGTTCTTGATCGACATTTTCACCGTATTCTAGAACTGCCAAAACCTGTTGATTGGTCAAACCTGATTTTTTCAATTTATAGATTTCATAGTTTGTGATTTTCATAAATAACTCCATTTCTTTTTCTACTCATCTATTTATTCGTAAAAAAATCAAAAAACATCCGACTATTTCAGCCAGATGTTGGAATCTTTAATTTTCGTTTTTAAGAATTTCTTCTAATTTATGATAATCTTGGACACTATCGATTTCATAGATGCTATTGCCTTCTAATTCTTCAACATAGACATCCAGCTCTTTGATATTATCCTTAACCATATTATCCCAGTAGAGATCAACAAATTCACCACTTGCATAGGCCTTATCGATAAAGCTGACAATCTTTTCTGCAGTTGGAGCATCCCAGAAGGATACACCACTAAGGATGCGACCCGCCTTGCTATCAACAATAATGTCTTGAACCTTGTAGTCATCTCCATAGACCAAGAACCATTCGTTGGTACAATCTTCACGATAAACACTAAAATAAGTCGAACGTGTCAAATCATTGCGGAACATATTTTTAAAGAGATAATTATCGGCATCAATAACATAACTGTTAGCTAATTCTTCTTTTACAAGATAGAGAGAGTAAAAGTTATTGTAGTCAGCGTATTTATCATTGAAGACGAGGCGAACACCATATTTTTCTTTCAAGTAATCGAATTGTTCTTTAAGGTAACCAACAATGATGATGATTTCATTGATTCCTTTTTCTTTTAAAAACTCAATTTGGTATTCAATCAAGGGTTTTTGATTAACCTGAACCAAGGCTTTAGGGGTATTTTCAGTCATAGGACGCAAGCGAGTTCCCAATCCCGCTGCTAAGATAATGGCTTTCACACGAATCTCCTTTATTCTTTAATAATAATATAAACTCCAGCAATGACGACAAGTGACGTAATAATTGTCAGCATATCTAGCGGTGCACCCAAGAAAACAACTGCAAATAAGACTGTCCAAACTACATAACTCACGTTCAAGCCTGTAGCCTTGGCTGGTTGCAAGCGATTGATAGCGATATAATAAGCCAAATAGGAAATCATATCAAAGGCTGCAAAGACAATCATAAGACCTAGCAATTGTCCATTGGCCACTTCTGCAAATGACTGATGAGAGAAGAGCACAATCACAAGATAGGACAAGAATGAAGTTACTTGACGGATTAAGAGGGCTTCGATTTCACTCAATTCACTTTCCATAGCAAAAGAGCTTAGAACACTCTCACTTCCCCATGCAATGGCACAAACTAAAGCACAGAGAATCCCAATGTAGAAGGAATTGACCTGTTCAACCTTATAAGTTTGAGCAATAATCCCTGCAATAATCAAGACAATCCCAAATACAGTATTTTTTGAAATCTTGTGCTTCAAAAAGAAGAAAGCCAATAAAACCGAAATCGCAGGGTAAATAGCCGACACAGATGAAGCTAAGGAACTTCCGATATACTTAACCGCATAAAGATTGGCCTGCATACCGATAGGGCCTGCTAGCAAGGCTCCGATGATCACACTAACATTGCGAATATTTAAGAAAATTGAGAGACGAACTTTTCCTTCTTTTACCAAGAGAAAAGCTAGTAAGATAAAGATACTCAAGAAATCGTGAGCAGCGGCCACCACAAAGGGCGACAAATCTGTAAAAATCGAAAAGATATAAGCACTAATCGTTAGACCCAACCCCCAGAAAATACCTGAGAGTAGACCAAAAGAAACTCCATTTTTATTTTTCATCTGAACCTCCATAATATGACAAACCTTTAACAGCTCTTTGGTAGCGATTCACACCATAGTCACCAAAATCTGCGCCTTGCTCTTCCTTATAGACGGTCCATAGACTCCAAATAGTATCTTGCAAAATTTTATAGATTGCGATCTTTTCACGAGAGACAGGTGTTTGCTCACTCTCATAGTGAGATAAGAAGGCTTCTTCCTCTTGACGAGTGAATTCAGACTCTAAAAAGAGGGCAGCCAAATCCCACATTGGATCATTCATTGATGAATATTCCCAGTCAATCAGATAAAGTCGTCCTTGAGGTGATTCGATAAAGTTTTCAGGCACCAAATCGATATGACAAGATTTTCTGTCAACACCTAAGTCAGCCAGTCTTTTCTCTAAGGAAAAGACTTCTTCTCGAACTGCTTCATAGTTAGCATAAGGGATTTTTTCTTCAATCAAGGATTCGTATTTTTTGATTTCTTCAAAAGGAGCAAATTCTCCTCTTAATTCCTTACCAGAAGCATGAATGGTTTGTAAAATTGGAGCAATTTTATCAAACTTGGTCTTGATTGACGTTGAATCAAGCGTAATCGCAGATTCGATATACTCATTTACTTTGATACCAGCTTCAATATCAAAAAGATAATTTTTTACATCTAAGTCTAAATCCTTTAGTAGTTCAAGATTGTACTTTTCATCTTGACGATTGATCAGCTTTTCTGTCCCTTTACCAAAGAACTTAACGATGTATTGCTTATTTGTTGTTTTGACCAAATAGTTTTGATTGGTCATTCCCCCCAGTTGTTCAACACTGAGGACTTCCTCTTCTTCACTAAGTAGGGAAGAAATTTTTTCTTTAATGATTTTCTCCACAATTAACCTCCAGCACTTATACTTCCCACTTAAACACAGTTTTAAAGGCTGTGTTTAAATCGGTCGCAAAGACACGGTGAATATCTTTAATTTCTCTTACAGGTTCTTCTAGATAAAGGATATTTTTAAGACGATTAGCAAATTTCTTTACTTCCATCATTTGGATTGCATTTTCAAAATCGATGCGACCAGAACGAGAGGAACCAACCAAGAGCAAGCCCTTTTCTAAGGCATCGCGTGTATTGAGATTGACTTTATATTCACTAACGCCCATCATGAGAATCGTTCCCTGAGGACGAATATAGCGAATCAGGTCATTTATAGCCGGTCCAGTACCATTACCACCACAACACTCAAAAGCATGGTCAAAGGCCAAATCTTCAGGAATATTATCAGTAATATAGCATTCTTTGGCAAAAGAGAAAAGTTCCAATTTTTCCCAATGACGACCAATAACCACAATCTCTGCTTCTGGCAAAGTATAGTTGATAATATTGGCAACCACAAAAGCTAAACTTCCATCTCCGATAACGGCGATTCGGTCCCGCTTGCTATGAGCAAGGGTCAATAGACGATTCATAGCGTGCATGCCGACACTGACAAACTCTGTAATGGCTGCAACCGTGTCTTCGATAGCATCATAAGCCACCACACGGTCTTTAGGAAGAGAAACAAACTCTCTCATAAAGCCATCAAATCCACTAGACAAGAAATGAGTCCCTGTCATGTAGTTCTCATAGAATTCTTCATTGCTCTGCATAGGTGGCTGATTGGGAATCATGACAACTTTTTGACCAACCTCATAGGTTCCTGTCGGATCAGAGATAACGGTTCCACATGACTCGTGAATCATTGCCATTGGAAGCTTTTTATTCAAAATCTTGGGATCACGTTTTCCCTGGTAGTAACGCTGATCCGCATGACAGACAGCCATGTAGTTGGGACGGATAAGGATATGATTCTCTTGGTCAATAGCCTCTTCTTGGTATTTGACATTGATAAACTTAGGCTTAGTCAGTTGATAAATTTGATTAATCATTTTACTAGTCTTTCTCAATCATACTTTTTGCAATCTTCAAATCTGTTACGGTTGTAATCTTCAGATTTGAGTATTCACCTTTGGCCAAGGCCACATCTTTTCCTTTGATCACAAAGATTTTACATGCATCTGTCAAGATTTCCTTCTCTTCATCAGAAAGAGATCCATAAAGGTCCATGAAGTCCTTGCAACGGAATGTTTGAGGTGTTTGTCCTTGATAAAGGTGAGCACGATTTGGAATATCTGTAATAAATTGACCATTGGTACTTTCAACGATAGTATCAACCGCTTCTACCACTGTGTCCACTGCGTCATGATTTTGGGCAAGTTTGATATTGTCTTGAATCATGCGAAGTGTAATAAATGGACGAACAGAATCGTGGGTAACAACGATATCCTCTGGAGTAAGCGGACGATAAGCATCTATGGCTTCAATGATTTTCTCAATACTTGTATTGCGGTCAGCACCACCCTTTGTAATGATGATACGTTCCTTATGAAGAGGAAGATATTTATCTACAAGATCTTCTGCATGAGAAACCCAGTCTCCATGAACACCAACTACAATTTTTTCAATGCTTGGTTCCAAGACAAATTTTTCAATTGTATGAACCAAGATAGGTCGATCACCTAGCTCTAAAAATTGTTTTGGCAAGTTACTGATTCCCATGCGTGTGCCAGTTCCACCAGCAAGAATTCCTGCATAAATCATCTATTTTCTCCTTTGTCTTACTAAAAAAACTTATTCTCTCTATTATACCACAATCTAGTCCTATCATGAAAGAAATACCGGCCCTCCCGTTCTAGAATAGGAGGATTAAGCAGTTCCATTATTCAAAGAAACTAGTCCATTTCTAGTAGTGACTAGGAATTCTGTAGGCATTACTAGAAATGGCTGTGAAATTTTAGAGTTCTTCAGAATAATATAGTTTTCTTAAAGAAAACTTAAAATTAAGCTTTGAAACTTCAAAGTGATTACTTGACTTATACTCAATGAAAATCAAAAAGCAAACTAGGAAGCTAGCCGTAAGCTGTACTTGAGTACGGTAAGGCGACGCTGACGTGGTTTGAATTTGATTTTCGAAGAGTATTACTGCCCTTCATTTCTTATTAGCTGACTTTATGATATAATGAAAAACGAGGTAAATTGAATGAAAAGTATAAAATTAAATGCTCTATCTTACATGGGAATTCGTGTCTTGAATATTATTTTTCCCATCTTAACTGGTACCTACGTCGCGCGTGTCTTAGACCGAACTGACTATGGTTACTTCAACTCAGTCGACACAATTTTGTCATTTTTCTTACCCTTTGCGACTTATGGAGTCTATAACTACGGTTTACGGGCCATCAGTAATGTCAAGGATAACAAAAAAGATCTGAATAGAACCTTCTCTAGTCTTTTTTATTTGTGCATAGCGTGTACAATTTTGACCACTGCTATCTATATCCTAGCCTATCCTCTCTTCTTTACAGATAATCCAATCGTCAAAAAAGTCTACCTTGTTATGGGGATTCAACTCATTGCCCAGATTTTTTCAATCGAATGGGTCAATGAAGCTCTGGAAAATTACAGTTTTCTTTTTTACAAGACTGCCTTCATCCGTATCCTGATGCTGGTATCTATTTTCCTGTTTGTCAAAAATGAACACGATATTGTTGTCTATACACTTGTGATGAGTTTATCAACACTGATTAACTATCTGATTAGTTATTTTTGGATTAAAAGAGACATCAAACTTGTTAAGATTCACATGAGTGATTTTAAACCACTCTTTCTCCCTCTGACAGCCATGTTGGTCTTTGCCAATGCTAATATGCTCTTCACTTTTTTAGATCGTCTCTTCCTCGTTAAAACAGGGATTGATGTCAACGTTAGTTACTATACCATGGCTCAGCGAATTGTGACCGTTATAGCTGGTGTTGTAACAGGTGCAATAGGAGTGAGTGTGCCTCGTCTCAGTTATTATCTAGGAAAAGGAGACAAAGAAGCCTATGTTTCTCTGGTTAACAGAGGCAGTCGAATCTTTAACTTCTTTATCATTCCACTGAGCTTCGGACTCATGGTTTTAGGGCCAAATGCTATCCTACTTTATGGTAGTGAAAAATATATCGGAGGCGGTATCTTAACCTCTCTCTTCGCTTTTCGTACGATTATCCTGGCCTTAGATACCATTCTTGGTTCCCAAATTCTCTTTACAAATGGCTATGAGAAACGAATCACAGTCTATACAGTCTTTGCAGGATTACTCAATTTGGGCTTAAATAGTCTTCTCTTTTTCAACCACATCGTGGCTCCTGAATACTACTTACTGACAACTATGCTATCAGAGGCCTCTCTACTTGTTTTCTATATCATTTTCATCCATAGAAAACAACTCATCCACTTAGGACATATCTTTAGCTATACTGTTCGATACTCGCTCTTTTCACTTTCCTTTGTAGGAATTTATTTCCTGATTAATTTCTTGTATCCCGTGGATATGGTCATTAATTTGCCATTTTTGATTAATACTGGTTTGATTGTCTTGTTATCAGCCATCTCTTATATTGGTCTACTTGCCTTCACCAAAGATAGCATTTTCTATGAATTTTTAAACCATGTCCTAGCCTTAAAAAATAAATTCAAAAAATCTTAGGAGTATAGAATGAAACAACTAACCATTGAAGATGCCAAACAAATTGAATTAGAAATTTTGGATTATATTGATACTCTCTGTAAAAAGCACAATATCAACTATATTATTAACTACGGTACTCTGATTGGGGCGGTTCGACATCAGGGCTTTATTCCTTGGGACGACGATATTGATTTGTCCATGCCTCGAGAAGACTACCAACGATTTATAAACATTTTTCAAAAGGAAAAAAGCAAATATAAGCTCCTTTCCTTAGAAACTGATAAGAACTACTTTAACAACTTTGTCAAAATAACAGACAGTACGACTAAAATTATTGATACTCGGAATACAAAAACCTATGAGTCAGGTGTTTTTATCGATATTTTCCCTATGGATCGCTTTGATGACCCTAAGGTCATTGATATTTGTTATAAACTGGAAAGCTTCAAACTTCTGTCTTTCAGTAAATATAAAAATATTGTCTATAAGGATAGCCTTTTAAAAGATTGGATACGAACAGCCTTCTGGTTACTCCTTCGACCTGTTTCTCCTCGTTATTTCGCACATAAAATCGAGAAAGAAATTCAAAAATATAGTCGTAAGAATAGTCAGTATATGGCCTTTATCCCTTCTAAATTTAAGGAAAAGGAAGTCTTCCCAAGCGGTACCTTTGATAACACAATTGATTTACCCTTTGAGAATTTGACCCTTCCTGCACCTGAAAAATTTGATACTATTTTGACTCAATTTTACGGGGATTATATGACCTTGCCACCTGAAGAAAAACGCTTCTACAGTCATGAATTTCATGCCTACAAATTGGAGGATTAGGATGCAATATTTAGAAAAAGAAGAAATTAAAGAAATCCAACTAGCCCTGCTAGATTATATTGATGAGACTTGTAAAAAACATAATATTCCTTATTTTCTCAGTTATGGAACCATGCTTGGAGCTATCCGCCACAAAGGTATGATTCCTTGGGATGATGATATTGATATTTCTCTCTATCGTGAAGATTATGAACGTTTATTGAAGATTATTGAAGAAGAAAATCACCCTCGCTACAAGGTTCTTTCCTACGATACATCTTCTTGGTACTTCCATAATTTCGCATCGATTTTGGATACTTCTACTGTTATCGAAGACCATGTTAAGTACAAGCGTCATGACACCAGTCTCTTTATCGATGTCTTCCCAATTGATCGCTTTACAGACTTGAGCATTGTCGACAAGAGTTATAAGTATGTAGCCCTTCGTCAACTAGCTTATATCAAAAAATCACGCGCAGTTCACGGTGATAGCAAATTAAAAGATTTTCTAAGATTATGTAGCTGGCACGCCCTCCGCTTTGTCAATCCTCGTTACTTTTACAAGAAAATTGATCAGCTAGTCAAAAATGCTGCAACTAATACTCCTCAATATGAAGGAGGAATTGGGATTGGTAAGGAAGGAATGAAAGAAGTCTTCCCAGTCGATACCTTTAAAGAACTCATCTTAACTGAGTTTGAAGGCCGTATGTTGCCCGTCCCTAAAAAATATGATCAATTTTTAACCCAGATGTACGGGGATTATATGACACCACCATCAAAGGAAATGCAAGAATGGTATAGTCATAGCATTAAAGCTTATCGCAAAAGCTGATTAAGCAGTAGTTTACAAGAAAAAATATAACAAAAAAGAGAAGATC
>NZ_JAPVZK010000033.1:0-20758 GCF_041432345.1 Streptococcus sp. 27098_8_103 | reverse complement strand
TTTTTTCAGCCATATATTTTTCTATTCTAGTTGCTTATTTGCTTGCCCAGTAGTATACTAAGTTTAACCTTACAGAAAGCGGTAAGAAATAATGAAAATGTCTACTTTTTTCAAAAAAAGTTTCTGATCAACCTTTTTGACTGTTCAGCAAACATATATACTATTTTATCTAAAGGATGGTTTGGATCGACAATACCTAACAACTGAGTCTATATATTTGGTGATAGGAAACTTTATATTTGCAAATATTTGCGTAGCTATCTTTAGCAATTCGAAAACTTGGGATAAAAAGAAAAATGGCAGTAAGAAAAAGTATATTCTGAAAAAGTAATCTGAGATGTAGGGAATTGGTCTGATTCAATGGAGATGATTTCCAGTTGACGCAAGCTTAAAAAAACGTTATAATAAGAAAGTTGAGAATTGATTTTCAGTTATCTTAGTCCAGAGAAATGGCGGTGCTGCGAGCCATCTAAGCTAGAAAGTCATGCTACTCAATCATACAATTGCATAAGAATAAGAGAATGACAAGTTCATTGAATGAAGGTGGTACCGCGGTTTTTCGCCCTTCGTGATATGAGCTTGTCTTTTGGTTTTTGGAGGTGTTGATGAAAACATTTCTTGTCAAACAAAAATTTCGTCTTGGAGGCGAACGCTTCGCTATCAAGGATGACAGGGGAGAAATCGCCTATCAGGTAGAGGGATCATTTTTTAAGATTCCTAAAACTTTTACCATCTATGATGCTAATGGTGAACAGGTCAGTCAGATCAGTAAAGAAATCTTGACCTTGCTTCCTCGTTTTGAGATTCAGCTTCGAGATGGCTCGAGTTTTTCATTCGTAAGAAGTTGACCTTCTGGCGAGATAAGTATGAGTTTGATAATCTAGGTCTTCGTATCGAGGGCAATATCTGGGATTTGAATTTCAAATTGCTGGATGATCGTGATCAACTGATTGCTGAAATTAAGAAGGAACTCTTCCATCTGACCTCTACCTATAGCGTAACGGTTCTTGAGGACGCTTATGCAGATCTAGTCATTTCCCTCTGTGTCGCGATTGACTATGTGGAAATGCTGGAAAGCCAATCACATTAAACAAGTAAATAAGGAGACAATATGAAACAACTATCTAGTGCACAAGTACGCCAAATGTGGCTTGATTTCTGGGCGACCAAAGGTCACTCAGTAGAACCATCAGTGAGCTTGGTTCCTGTAAATGACCCAACTCTTTTGTGGATCAACTCTGGGGTAGCAACTCTTAAGAAATATTTTGACGGGACTATTATCCCAGAAAATCCACGTATTACCAATGCGCAAAAGGCTATCCGTACCAACGACATCGAAAACGTAGGGAAGACAGCACGTCACCATACTATGTTTGAAATGTTGGGGAACTTCTCTATCGGAGATTACTTCCGTGACGAAGCTATCACTTGGGCTTATGAGCTTTTGACCAGCCCAGAATGGTTTGACTTCCCAGCTGAAAAACTTTACATGACTTACTATCCAGATGATAAAGATTCTTACAACCGCTGGATTAAAGTGGGAGTGGACCCAAGTCACTTGATTCCAATCGAGGACAACTTTTGGGAAATCGGTGCGGGACCTTCTGGACCGGACACAGAGATTTTCTTTGACCGTGGAGAAGCTTTTGACCCAGAAAATATCGGTCTTCGCCTTCTTGCAGAAGATATTGAAAATGACCGTTACATCGAAATCTGGAACATCGTTTTGTCACAATTTAACGCGGATCCTGCTGTTCCTCGTAGCGAGTACAAGGAATTGCCACATAAGAACATTGATACGGGCGCTGGTTTGGAGCGTTTGGTGGCGGTTATCCAAGGTGCTAAGACTAACTTTGAAACAGACCTCTTCATGCCAATCATTCGTGAAGTGGAGAAATTGTCTGGTAAGGTTTATGACCAAGATGGCGATAACATGAGCTTCAAGGTCATCGCTGACCACATCCGTTCTCTTTCATTTGCTATTGGTGATGGTGCCCTTCCAGGAAATGAAGGCCGCGGTTATGTCCTTCGTCGTTTGCTCCGTCGTGCTTCTATGCATGGTCAAAAATTGGGTATCAATGAGCCTTTCCTTTACAAACTCGTTCCAACTGTTGGAAAAATCATGGAAAGCTACTACCCAGAAGTGCTTGAAAAACGTGACTTTATCGAAAAAATCGTTAAGAGCGAAGAAGAATCATTTGCGCGTACTCTTCACTCAGGTCAACACTTTGCCCAAGGCATTGTAGCAGACTTGAAAGAAAAAGGTCAATCTGTCATTGCTGGTCAAGATGTATTCAAACTTTACGACACTTATGGATTCCCAGTTGAATTGACAGAAGAAATTGCTGAAGAAGCTGGTATGACTGTGGACCGTGAAGGCTTTGAAGCAGCCATGAAAGAACAGCAAGAACGCGCGCGTGCTTCAGCTGTTAAAGGTGGCTCAATGGGTATGCAAAATGAAACCCTTCAAAACATCACTGTAGAAAGTGTCTTCAACTACAATGCTAGCCAATTGTCTTCTAAATTGGTGGCTATAGTGGCTGACAATGCAGAAGTAGAATCTGTATCAGAAGGAACTGCCTCTCTTATCTTTGCGGAAACGCCATTCTATGCTGAAATGGGTGGACAGGTCGCTGACCACGGACAAATCTTGGATGAGTCAGGTAAGGTCGTGGCTACTGTGATAAATGTTCAAAAAGCACCAAACGGACAAGCTCTTCATACAGTTGAAGTCCATGCACCACTTGCCTTGAACCAAGAATATACCTTGACAATTGATACTAATCGTCGTCACCGTGTCATGAAAAACCACACAGCGACTCACTTGCTTCACGCTGCCCTTCACAATATCCTTGGAAACCACGCGACACAAGCAGGATCTCTTAATGAAGTTGAATTCCTTAGATTTGACTTTACCCACTTCCAAGCAGTGACTGCTGAAGAATTGCGTGCGATTGAACAGCAAGTCAACGAGAAAATCTGGGAAGCTCTTGAAGTGAAGACAGTTGAAACAGATATTGACACTGCTAAAGAAATGGGAGCTATGGCCCTCTTTGGTGAGAAATACGGCAAAGAAGTCCGTGTTGTTACTATAGGTGACTACTCTATCGAGCTTTGTGGTGGTACCCACGTTGGCAACACTTCTGAAATTGGTCTTTTCAAGATTGTCAAAGAAGAAGGGATTGGATCAGGAACTCGCCGTATCTTGGCAGTGACTGGTAAGGAAGCCTTTGAAGCCTACCGTGAACAAGAAGATGCTCTTAAAGCAGTCGCAGCAACATTGAAAGCACCTCAAGTCAAGGAAGTACCTCACAAGGTAGAAGGACTTCAAGAACAACTTCGTCAATTGCAAAAAGAAAATGCTGAATTGAAAGAAAAGGCCGCAGCTGCAGCTGCAGGCGACATCTTCAAGGATGTGAAGGAAGTCAACGGTCACCGTTACATTGCTAGTCAAGTATCTGTATCTGACGCTGGTGCCCTTCGTACTTTTGCAGATAACTGGAAACAAAAAGATTACTCTGATCTTCTTGTCCTAGTTGCTGCTATCGGTGACAAGGTCAATGTCCTTGTAGCAAGTAAGACAAAAGACCTTCATGCAGGAAACCTTGTCAAAGAATTGGCACCAATCGTCGATGGACGTGGTGGTGGTAAACCAGACATGGCCATGGCAGGAGGAAGCAACCAAGCTAAGATCCAAGAATTGTTGGATGCAGTAGCAGGTAAATTGTAATCAAGTAATACTCTTCGAAAATCAATTTCAAACAATGTCAGCTTCGCCTTGCCGTAGGTATAGGTAACTGACTTCGTCAGTCTTATCTACAACCTCAAAACTGTGTTTTTAGCAACCTGCGACTAGCTTCCTAGTTTGCTCTTTGATTTTCATTGAGTAAAAAGATCTATCCATTTGGATAGGTCTTTTTGTGAATGCAAAAAAGCCAAATCTGATTGGATCTGGCTTGAATATTATGAGCTATTAAATAGTATTAGCTGCCCAGACACTTACCGAAGCAGCTGAGACTGGAAATTGTCCATAACCTTCCTCATCAATTGTAACTTGACCTTGGTGGTTTTCGAGTAAATCTACAAAGGTTTGGTTAGCCCATTCTTGGCCGACAAACATTGATTTGCTGTTTTCTTGGTCATTTGAAATCAAGACTGCTATTGGGGATTGATTTTCAGCACCTGAACGTACCCAACCGATACAGTTTGCGTCATCAAAGTAGTCTGTTTGTTCTCCATAGGCCAAATCTTTTCGGATGGCTAGGAGGAGGTCAAGGACTTCTTTGAAATCTTGTTGAGCATACTGCCCTGAAATACCATAGTAGTCTCCGTAAAAGACACATGGCAGTCCATTTTGGCGTAGCAGAATGAGTGCATAGGCTGCTGGTTTGAACCATTCTTCAACAGTTGACTCAAGGGCTTGTCCTCTTTGAGTATCATGGTTGTCGACAAAGGTTACAGCCTTGTAAGGTTTGAGTTCAACCAAGCTATCTGTGAAAATGCCGCGAAGGTCATAGTTTGCGCCAGCTTGACTGGCTTCAAAGAGATTCTGGTGGAGACGAACATCGACTAGGTCAAAGCGTTCTTCCGTTTTTTCAAGATAGTCCAGATTGGCTTCTTTGTCAGGATTCCAGAATTCACCAAAAACATAGAAATCCTCACCGTATTTTTCCTTCATATCGCGGATGAAATTGCGCATAAAGAAGGAATCGATGTGTTTAACAGCATCCAAGCGAAAACCAGCTACACCAGTCGTTTCCATGAACCAGTCAGCCCAGTCATAGATATTTTGGATGACTTCAGGATGTTTAAAGTCTAGGTCGGCATACATGAGGTAGTCGTAGTTACCATTTTCATTATCGACCAATTCCTCGTTGGCCCAGCCCTTGTTGTCTCCTTGAATCAGATAAATTCCTGATTTACGGCGTTTAGCATCGTAGTCTGTACCTGTGAAGTGGTACCAGTGCCAGTGAAAGTCATTATAGGTATCTTGGCGACCATCGAAGGTAAAGCTAGTCCAGCCATTGATGGTGAAGGGTTCTCCGAGCTCGACTGTACGGTCAACCGGATCCACTTCGATGACTTGAAAGGCTTCCATGTGATCGGCAGCAGCCTTGTGATTGAGTACCACATCGGCCATAGGCTGGATCCCATGTGCTTTTAGTGCTTGAATGGCTTGAAGATAGTCTTCTTTGAAACCATACTTGGTGCGGACAGTCCCTTTCTGGTTGAACTCACCAAGGTCAAATAGGTCATAGACCCCATAGCCGACATCTTTTTCGTTGGTAGCTTTAAAAGCTGGTGGCATCCAGACATGGCTGATACCGAGATCGGCTAGGTGTGGAGTATCTTCAGCTAGACGCGTCCAGTGCTGGCCGTCGTGGGGCAGATACCATTCAAAGTATTGCATGAGTGTTTGATTTTGCATGATGTTTCCTCTTACTTGTCAATCTTGTTCTTTATTCTATCATAAAGTATCGGTTAGCTCAAACGTTTGCGTAAAACTGAATAATAAGTTTTTGACTATTTTATATAAAATGTTGATTTTTAAAATGAAAGCGCTATAATTATAGTAAATTACATAGATAAAGAGAGGAGATTTCTCATGATTGAATTTCAAAATGTTAGTAAGGTGTATGGTGATAAAGAGGCCTTGAGCAATCTCAATTTGCAGATTGAGAATGGGGAGATTATGGGCTTGATTGGCCATAATGGGGCTGGAAAATCGACTACTATAAAATCCTTAGTCAGTATTATTTCGCCCAGCAGTGGTCGTATTTTGGTAGACGGTCAGGATTTATCGGAAAATCGCTTGGCTATCAAACGAAAGATTGGCTACGTAGCAGACTCGCCTGACTTATTTTTACGCTTAACGGCCAATGAATTTTGGGAATTAATCGCCTCCTCTTATGATCTGACTAGCTCTGACTTGGAGGCTAGTCTAGCTAGGCTATTGAAAATTTTTGATTTTGCTGAAAATCGCTATCAGGTCATTGAAACTTTTTCTCACGGAATGCGTCAGAAAGTCTTTGTCATAGGGGCACTCTTGTCTGATCCTGATATTTGGGTCTTGGACGAACCCTTGACTGGTTTGGATCCCCAGGCTGCCTTTGATTTGAAGCAGATGATGAAGGAACATGCACAAAAAGGCAAGACGGTCTTGTTTTCAACCCATGTTCTAGAGGTGGCCGAGCAAGTCTGTGATCGGATTGCCATTTTGAAAAAGGGGCATTTGATTTATTGTGGTAGCGTGGAGGACTTGAGAAAAGACCACCCAGACCAGTCTTTGGAAAGTATCTACCTTAGCCTTGCTGGTAGAAAAGAGGAGGTTTCAGATGCGTCTCAAGGTCATTAAAAAATTAGTGGATATCAATATTCTCTATTCATCTCAAGAAGCTAATCTGGCTAACCTACGAAAGAAGCAAGCTAAAAATCCTGGAAAAAAAGTAAATGTTTCCGCTAGAGTCCTAAGTTCTTACATTTTTTCTAGTCTCTTGATGCTTTTCATGTTTATAAATATAGCCTTTCGTTTTCCTTTTGAGGAAATGCCAAGTTTTTTTAGTAGCATGGTTGCTATTTTACTGGTGCTTGCCTTTTCAACTTCTTTCACTGCATTTTACAATGTCTTTTATGAGAGTAAGGATTTGGTATCGTATAGACCCTATGCCTTTAAAGAATCAGAGATTATAATCGCTAAAGGACTGTCTGTCCTCTTGCCAGCTCTGCCTGGAATTGTACCAATCCTAGCTTATTTTCTAGTCCTCTACATTAGGCTAGCACCTTCTCTTTGGCTGGGCTTGCCTTTGATGCTGCTGTCCTTGGCCCTATTAATTGTCTCTGTTAGTTTAGTGATGGTAGTGGCAGTACATTTCTTGGCTCAGACTAGGGTCTTCAGAAAGTATCAGTCTATTTTTGCGAATGTGATGATTGGGATAGGAGTTCTCATACCTTTAATATTTGTCTTCTTTCTACAGTCGACTTCTGGAGTTATAGTTGACAGAGTTAGAGACATTCCACCTCTTCTTTATCCTATTCATCTCTTTTACAAAATAGCAGTGGAGCCTTTTTCGACAGAAGCCATCTTGGGTTTGCTCGCTTGGATAGGACTAACTCTCTTCCTGCTTTATCTGACCAAAAAGAAGGTTTTGCCTCGTTTTTATGATGTGATCCTACTTAATAGTGAGGAGAAGGTCAAAAAAGAACGTCGCAGCAAGGAGAGGATTTCAACTACTAAAAAGGGATTTTTCCGCATGGTTTTGCGCTACAACCTCTCCCTCTTGGGACAGGGAACCGGCGTGGTTACAGTGCTTTTTACAAGTGCTTTCCTTCCTTATCTCATGATGATTGGTCTGATTTCCAAAATCCGAGATTCTCAGATAGTTCCAGACATTCATCCTCCATACTGGTTACCCTTGTTTTTTATAGCTCTCTTTATAGCAGTTGTCAATAACAATATCACCAGCCTGCATTCAATTGCCTTGTCTTTAGAGAGGGAAAATTTTGATTTTCTGAAGAGTTTACCCTTTGACTTTGCTCGTTATGTGAAAGTGAAATTTTGGATTATATTTGCTGTCCAGTCCTTTTTACCAATTCTGACTTTACTTGGTTTTTCTCTATATCTAGGCTTGCCCATCCTTTCGATGATTTACCTTCTTGTAGTCTGGACCCTTGCCAGTGTCATCCTTTCTTGTCACCATTATTTTAAGGATGTGAAGAATCTGTCAACCAATTGGAGTAGTATTACTGACCTAGTGAATCGTTCAAATGGTATAGTCAAAATTGTTTTACTCTTAATTTATTGTGGTATCTTGTCGATTTCAGCCCTTGTGAGCATATTCTTGGTTCGGTCTCTATCTACTATCCTTGCCATCAGCTTGGGAGTAGGAGCTCTTATCCTCTTACTTGGTCTTGCTATATTTAGCTATCATTACTACCTGTCACGCATATTAGCAGAAGTAGAAAAAAGATGAGCTAGTTGGTCGCTTGCTTGATAAATTTTTAAAAAGAAATGCTCCTCCAAGACGGAAGAGCATTTTTTATTGTGATTTTGATTCGGTTTCTGCCGACTCTGGATGGAGTTCTTGGTAACTTGGTGCCTTGAAAAGGTCAGTACTGGTCTTACCTTGTCGTTGGCTAAAGAGACTGGTTGATTGACTACCTTTTTCCTGCTCAATCTTTTGAAGAATTGGTAAAGAATTGAGGTAAGAAATACTTTCTGTATCAACTTTTCCAAGATGATCTGCTTGGTAGAAACGTATCAAATCGCCAGTTTGAATCTGGTCGCTGATTTTCAGCTGTTGGCTGGCTGCCTGCCGAACAATGTCTAGTTCAGTCTGAGCTTGTTCATCAAGATTGCTGATTTCAAGACCGCTCTCAGTATAGTAGGTTCGTCCGTCATAACTGGTGTATTTTGGTGTAACGAAGGAATTGGCAGTCCGAAAGGCAACGATTTCTTGATGATCTGGAGACAGAAGATCTTGTCCAACTTGAAGGAAGGAATTGGACTCAATACCAAGGAGGTGTTCGAGAGTCGGTAAGATATCGATTTGTCCACCGTAGGTATTGATGATTTGTCCTTTTTCATAGCCAGGCATGACCACCATAAAAGGCACTCGTTGCAACATGGCATTGTCGTAATTAGACCAGTTCTCAGAAGTCTTACCAATCAAGGGAGCCAGGTCAGGATTGCGGGAGTTAGAAATTCCATAATGGTCTCCGTAGATGACGATGATGGATTTTTCATAGAGGCCACTTTCTTTGAGATAGTCAAAGAAGGCCTTGATAGCACTATCCAGATAGTTAGCCGTTTGGAAGTAGCCATTGATTGTTTCATCTTTGGTTTTAGCCAGTGGGAAACCAAGCTCATCGCCTGTCAGATTGCTAGCATAGGGATAGTGATTGGACACCGTGATATACTTAGCATAAAAAGGCTGCTGCAAGTGCTCTAGATATTGGATAGAATCTTTCATCATGATTTTATCATTTAAACCATATTGGAAAGAATTGCTACTGTCTTGCTTGGTAAAATAGGAAGCATCAAAGAAGTATTGGTAGCCCCATTGTTTGTAGGTTGTATTTCGGTTCCAGAAGGTCCCAATATTACCATGAAAGACTGCACTTGATTGGTAGCCATTTTTTGATAGGATAAAAGGCGCAGCCTGCTGGGTATTGGTACCTCCATAGTTGACCATGAAGGAACCTTGGTCAAGTCCAAACAAACCAGTCTCCAGCATGGTTTCCGCATCTGAGGTCTTACCAGCCTTGACTTGGTTAAAGATATTCGAAAAGGCTAGGGTTGATTGCGAATGGTAGAGTGAATTAAGGAAGGGAGTGACTTCATGATCAGTTCCATCTATGTTGAGTTTATAGTCCAGTAGGAACTGCTGGAAACTTTCCAAGTGGAGATAAATCACATTTTTCCCTTTGGCTAATCCAAAATAGTCTGGATTGGGCTTAGCAGAATGTTCTTGGACATAATCTGTAATAGGTTGAAGGTCGGTCTCAGAGGCCTTAGCACGTTCTTTGTTGGCGCTATAGGATTGGTTGGCACTATAACCTAAAAAGGCTGGCAAACTAAGGGCACGAACAATATAATAATTAGAAAATCCTCGCGATAGGAGATCGGGACGTTCGATTTCAGCCAAGAAAAGATTAGCAGAAAAGAGCAGGGCTGAGAGAGCAGTGATAGCAACACTGGAGCGGAATTTGAAAGGTCTCCTATCCAGCTGGATGAGCTTCTTATAGAGAAGATAAGCCAGCAATGGGAAATCCATAAAATAGATGAAATCCCAAAAGCGCAGTAACTCTAGTTCGGCAGTACCAACAGACACCTTGCTGACCACTTTCATGGTATTGGCCGTGATAAAGTCACTAAATTCTCGATAGTAAAAGATATTGGAATAAAGCCAAATGAACAAAAGGCTATAAATAGCTATACTAAGGCCATAAAAGATCTTGGTTGACCGAGCATAGAGGGCTAGAGCCAGCAGGAGGAGTCCCAAGGGAAGGGGATTGAAAAAAGCGATAAAGGCAAGGTAATTCCCTTGCAGCTTGCCCAATTGAATATCTAAATTAAAGTCAACGGTATAGGCTAGTAAGGTTTTGAGCCAATAGAGGATTAAAAGGGTTAGGACAAAACCCAGTCTGGTACCCATGGCTTTTTGGATTTTGCTAAAATTGATTCTCACACAATTACTTCCTAAGTTTTTATTAGTATTAGTATACCATTTTTTAAAACTAGAGTAAAAAAGCAAGGGTAGTTTCTTTTTTGAGAATTGTCACAAAATTTGCTATAATAGTGACTATGAATAGAATAAGAGTCAGCAAAAGGGTTGAAAAAAAGCTTTCAAAGGGACTAGTTTTACTAGAAGCCAGTGATCTTGCAGATGTTCATCTCAAGGATCAGGAAGTAGAAGTTCATAGTCAAGATGGAAACTTTCTTGGTACTGCCTACCTTTCTCAGCAAAACAAGGGCTTGGGCTGGTTTGTGAGCACAGATAAGGTGACCTTCAATCAAGCTTTCTTTGAAGCACTGTTTAGACAAGCTAAAGAAAAGAGAAGTGCCTACTATCAAGACGAATTGACAACTGCCTTTCGTCTCTTCAACCAAGAGGGAGATGGCTTTGGCGGTCTGACAGTGGACCTTTATGGCGACTATGCTGTTTTTTCTTGGTATAACTCTTATGTTTATCAGATTCGTCAGACCATCTCAGAAGCCTTTAGACAGGTTTTTCCTGAGGTTTTAGGGACCTATGAGAAGATCCGTTTTAAGGGTTTGGACTATGAATCTGCCCATGTTTATGGCCAAGAAGCACCTGACTTTTTCACTGTTCTGGAAAATGGTGTTCTGTATCAAGTCTTTATGAATGATGGCTTGATGACAGGGATTTTCCTAGACCAGCATGAAGTTCGCGGTAGTTTAGTGGATGGCTTGGCTATGGGTAAATCCTTGCTCAACATGTTTTCCTATACAGCAGCTTTTTCAGTAGCTGCGGCCATGGGAGGAGCAAGCCAGACTACTTCGGTTGACCTAGCTAAACGTTCACGAGAATTGTCTCAAGCGCATTTTCAGGCAAATGGAATCAGTACAGACGACCATCGTTTTATAGTCATGGATGTCTTTGAGTATTTCAAGTATGCCAAGCGAAAAGGCTTGACCTACGATGTGATTGTCCTAGATCCGCCTAGCTTTGCTCGGAACAAAAAACAAACGTTCTCTGTGGCCAAGGATTATCACAAGTTGATTTCCCAGAGTCTTGAGATTTTAAATCCGGGCGGTATTATTATTGCCAGCACCAATGCTGCCAATGTTTCCCGCCAGAAATTTACAGAACAAATTGATAAAGGCTTTGCAGGAAGAAGTTACCAGATTTTAAATAAATACGGTCTTCCAGCAGATTTTGCCTATAATAAAAAAGATGAAAGTAGTAATTACCTCAAGGTGATTAGTATGAAGGTTAGTAAATGAAATTAATTGTTTCAGTAATGCCAAGAAGTTTAGAGGAGGTCCAGGCTCTGGATGCCACGAGGTACCTGGATGCCGACATTATTGAATGGCGTGCCGACTATCTGCCTAAAGAAGCGATTTTGCAGGTGGCTCCAGCTATTTTTGAAAAATTCGCAGGCCGTGAGTTAGTTTTCACCCTGCGAACTCGCTCTGAAGGGGGAGAAATCGACCTTTCTCCAGAAGAATATATCCATCTAATCAAGGAAGTGGCACAACTCTATCAACCAGACTATATTGATTTTGAGTACTACAGCTACAAGGATGTTTTTGAGGAAATGCTGGACTTTCCAAATCTCGTTTTGAGTTACCATAATTTCCAAGAAACACCTGAAAACATGATGGAAATCTTGTCAGAGTTGACGAGCTTAAATCCAAAACTTGTTAAGGTCGCGGTGATGGCTCACACGGAGCAGGATGTGCTAGACTTGATGAACTATACACGAGGATTTAAAACCCTTAATCCTGAACAGGAATATGTGACCATTTCTATGGGCAAGGTGGGCAAAGTCTCTCGTATCACTGCGGATGTGACGGGTTCTAGCTGGTCCTTTGCTAGTCTAGATGAGGCCAGTGCCCCTGGTCAGATTTCCTTAGCTAACATGAAAAAAATTCGGGAGATTTTGGATGAAGCTTGATGGCTATACACGTTTAGCTGCCGTTGTTGCCAATCCTATTAAGCATTCTATTTCCCCCTTCATCCATAATAGGGCCTTTGAGGCGACAGCTACCAATGGTGCTTACGTGGCTTGGGAGATTGAAGCGGGTGACTTGGAAGTCACAGTGGCTAATATTCGTCGCTACCAGATGTTTGGTATCAACCTGTCCATGCCCTATAAGGAGCAGGTGATTCCTTATTTGGATGGGCTGAGCGATGAAGCGCGCTTGATTGGTGCGGTTAATACGGTTGTCAATGAGAATGGCAATTTAATTGGATATAATACAGATGGCAAGGGATTTTTTAAGAGCTTGCCTTCTTTTACAATTTCAGGTAAGAAGATGACCCTGCTGGGTGCAGGTGGTGCGGCGAAATCAATCTTGGCACAGGCTATTTTGGATGGTGTCAGTCAGATTTCAGTCTTTGTTCGTTCAGTTTCTATGGAAAAAACAAGACCATACCTAGACAAGTTACAGGAGCAGACAGGTTTTAAGGTGGACTTGTATGCTTTAGAAGATGTTCCTGAACTGCAAGCAAGGATTGCTGAGTCGGATTTACTTGTCAATGCGACCAGTGTGGGCATGGATGGTCAATCATCTCCAGTTCCTGAAAACATTGTCCTATCAGAAACTCTTTTAGTAGCAGATATCATTTACCAACCCTTTGAAACACCATTTTTGAAATGGGCCAGAAGTCAGGGAAATCAAGCAGTCAATGGTCTGGGAATGTTGCTCTATCAAGCTGCAGAAGCTTTTCAACTGTGGACAGGAAAGGAAATGCCGACAGAAGAGATTTGGCAGTCCTTAACAGAAAAATACCAATAAAGAAAAGGAGATTCTCCTATGAAAATCAGAATCGATATTCCTCATCATCCTTATGATATTCAGATTGAAAAAGGCTGTCTGGCTCAGGCTGGTCAATGGTTGCGAGAACTATGGCAACCACAAAAAGTGGTCATTGTAACAGACAACCATGTAGCTTCTCTTTATGCAGAGAAGGTCAAGCTCAGCCTAGAAGATGCTGGTTTTCAGGTAGCGGTATTTGACTTTTTGGAAGGGGAAGAAAGAAAGAATTTAACTACTGTTCAGAAAGTCTATGAATTTCTTGTTAAGCAGGGGCTGACTCGTAGCGATGGAATCGTGGCTCTCGGAGGTGGTGTCGTTGGAGACTTGGCTGGTTTCGTAGCCTCTACCTATATGCGGGGTATTCACTTTGTTCAGATTCCGACCAGCTTGACAGCTCAGGTGGATTCTTCTATAGGTGGAAAGACGGGTGTTAATACTCCATTTGCTAAAAATATGGTGGGGACCTTTGCCCAACCAGATGGGGTTTTGATTGATCCACTTGTTCTTGAAACTCTCGGAAAAAGAGAATTGATTGAAGGAATGGGTGAGGTTATCAAGTACGGCTTGATTGAGGATCCAGCACTTTGGGCTCTCTTGACGGAGCTAGATGGTTCTGTAGAGAGCATTCTGGAACATGCAGAGACTTTAATTGAACATTCTTGCCAGGTTAAGCGTAAGATGGTAGTTGAGGATGAGTTGGACAATGGTGTTCGCCTTTACCTCAATTTTGGCCATACTATTGGTCATGCTATTGAAGCAACGGCCGGTTATGGCAAGGTCATGCATGGAGAAGCTGTTGCCATGGGCATGGTGCAGATTTCCAAGGTAGCTGAGGAAAAAGGCCTTATGCCAGCTGGCATAACTCAGTCCATTACAGATATGTGTCAGAAATTTGGCTTGCCTGTTGATTATGAAAACTGGGATGTTGACAAGCTTTATCAGGCTTTGACTCATGACAAGAAAGCGCGTGGCAATACCTTGAAATTGGTCTTGGTACCAGAGCTTGGTTCTGCAACCATCCACCCAGTTTCTCTGGAAGAGATGAAAGACTACTTGGTAAAATAAGGAGAACGTATGAGATATTTAACTGCAGGAGAATCACACGGTCCCCGTCTGACGGCTATCATTGAAGGAATTCCAGCAGGACTTCCCTTGACAGCAGAGGACATCAATGAGGATTTGAAACGTCGTCAGGGTGGATATGGCCGCGGTGGTCGTATGAAGATTGAGAGTGACCAAGTTGTCTTTACTTCGGGTGTTCGCCATGGGAAGACTACTGGGGCTCCCATTACTATGGATGTCGTCAATAAGGACCATCAGAAATGGCTGGATATCATGTCTGCGGAGGACATTGAAGACCGCCTTAAAAGCAAACGGAAAATCACCCATCCACGTCCAGGTCATGCCGACTTGGTTGGGGGCATCAAGTACCGTTTTGATGATTTGCGTAATTCCTTGGAGCGCTCATCTGCTCGTGAAACAACTATGCGGGTGGCAGTTGGCGCAGTAGCCAAACGCCTCTTGACTGAGCTGAATATGGAGATTGCCAACCATGTTGTAGTATTCGGTGGCAAGGAAATCGATGTTCCTGAAAATCTAACAGTCGCTGAGATTAAGGAACGAGTTGCCCAGTCCGAAGTTTCTATTGTTAACCAAGAAAGGGAACAGGAAATCAAGGACTATATTGACCAAATCAAGCGTGATGGAGATACCATCGGTGGGGTTGTCGAGACAGTTGTCGGAGGTGTTCCAGTTGGTCTTGGTTCCTATGTCCAATGGGACAGAAAATTGGATGCCAGACTTGCCCAAGCAGTTGTCTCTATCAATGCCTTTAAAGGGGTTGAATTTGGTCTTGGCTTTGAAGCTGGTTACCGCAAAGGTAGCCAAGTTATGGATGAGATTCTCTGGTCTAAAGAAGACGGCTATATTCGCCGTACTAACAATCTTGGCGGCTTTGAAGGTGGTATGACCAACGGGCAACCGATCGTTGTTCGTGGAGTTATGAAACCTATTCCTACTCTTTATAAGCCTCTTATGAGTGTGGATATCGAAACCCACGAACCTTATAAGGCAACCGTGGAGAGAAGTGATCCGACCGCTCTTCCAGCAGCCGGTGTGGTCATGGAAGCCGTTGTGGCAACGGTTCTGGCACAAGAAATCCTTGAAAAATTCTCATCAGACAATCTAGAGGAATTAAAAGAAGCGGTAGCCAAACACCGAGACTATACAAAGAACTATTAAGGAGTTCCTATGGCAAAAACAGTCTATATCGCAGGTCTTGGTTTGATCGGTGCCTCGATGGCACTTGGTATCAAACGCGATCATCCAGATTATGAAATTTTAGGTTATAATCGCAGTCAAGCTTCGAGAGATATTGCCTTGAAAGAAGGCATGATTGACCGTGCAACGGATGATTTTGCTAGTTTTGCTCCTTTGGCAGATATCATTATTCTCAGTTTGCCAATCAAACAAACCATTGCTTTCATTAAGGAGTTGGCCGACTTGGACTTGAAAGAAGGCGTGATTATTTCAGATGCCGGTTCGACCAAGTCAGCTATTGTGGATGCGGCGGAGCAATATTTGGCTGGCAAGTCTGTTCGTTTTGTCGGGGCCCATCCCATGGCTGGTAGTCACAAGACAGGGGCTGCCTCTGCGGATGTCAATCTCTTTGAAAATGCCTATTATATCTTCACACCTTCAAGCCTGACAAGTCAGGACACGCTTGATGAAATGAAGGATCTGCTTTCAGGTCTTCATGCCCGTTTTATCGAGATTGATGCCAAGGAGCACGATCGAGTGACTTCTCAGATTAGCCATTTTCCTCATATTCTGGCTTCCAGTCTCATGGAGCAGACCGCGGTTTATGCTCAAGAACATGAGATGGCAAGGCGATTTGCGGCCGGTGGTTTTCGAGATATGACTCGAATTGCGGAAAGTGAGCCAGGTATGTGGACTTCCATTCTCTTGTCCAATCGTGAGACTATTCTAGACCGCATTGAGGATTTCAAGGAACGGTTGGAAGCGATTGGGCAAGCCATCAGCAAGGGAGATGAAGAGCAAATCTGGAACTTTTTCAATCAAGCGCGTGAGCAACGTCAGGCCATGGAAATCCATAAGCGTGGTGGAGTGGATAGCTCTTATGACCTCTATGTCGACGTTCCCGATGAAGAAGATGTTATCCTGCGGATTTTGGAACTGCTACGTGGAACTTCCTTGGTTAATATTCACATCAATGAGGAAAACCGTGAGGATATTCACGGGATTCTACAAATTTCATTTAAAAATGCTCAAGACTTGGAACGAGCCGAGCACCTCATAACAGAAAATACCGACTATACAGTCGTCATTAAATAAGGAGAAAATCATGTCAAATATTTATGATAGTGCAAATGAACTCAGTCGCGGTCTACGCGAATTGCCAGAATACAAGGCTGTTAAAGCAGCTAAAGATGCTATTTCAGCAGATGTTGAGGCAAGCAAAATCTTTACAGAATATGTTGCCTTTCAAGAGGAAATTCAAAAACTAGCACAGACAGGTCAAATGCCAGATGCTTCCTTCCAAGCGAAAATGGAAGGCTTTGGCAAGCAGATTCAGGGGAACAGCCTCTTGTCAGAATTCTTTACCAAGCAACAACAATTGGCCATTTACCTTTCTGACATTGAAAAAATTGTTTTTGAACCAGTTTCAGAATTGCTAAAATAAGAAAATAACTATCATAAAGTCAGAAATTTTTAAGGAATTTCTGGCTTTTTATGATAAAATAGGTAAAAGTATTGCAAGTATGAGGTCTAGTATGAAACTAAAAACAAACATTCGCCACTTACACGGCAGTATCCGAGTTCCAGGTGACAAGTCTATTAGTCATCGTTCCATTATCTTTGGAAGTTTGGCTGAGGGTGAGACCAAGGTTTATGATATATTACGTGGCGAAGACGTCCTTTCGACCATGCAGGTTTTTCGTGATCTTGGTGTTGAAATTGAGGACAAAGATGGGGTTATTACCATTCAAGGTGTAGGCATGGATGGCTTAAAAGCGCCGCAAAATGCCCTTGATATGGGAAATTCTGGAACTTCGATTCGCCTGATTTCAGGTGTTCTTGCTGGTGCAGACTTTGAAGTAGGAATGTTTGGAGATGACAGTCTTTCCAAACGTCCTATGGATCGTGTGACCCTTCCACTGAAAAAAATGGGTGTTAACATTTCAGGGCAAACTGAGCGAGACCTGCCTCCCCTTCATTTAAAAGGGACGAAAAACCTAAGACCTATTCATTATGAGTTGCCAATTGCCTCTGCCCAGGTTAAGTCAGCCTTGATGTTTGCGGCCTTGCAGGCACAGGGGGAGTCTGTTATTATCGAAAAAGAGTGCACTCGTAATCATACGGAAGATATGTTACAACAATTTGGTGGTCATTTAAGTGTGGAGGGCAAGAAAATCACAGTTCAAGGACCACAAAAATTGTCAGGACAAAAGGTGGTTGTTCCAGGAGATATTTCCAGTGCAGCCTTTTGGTTGGTCGCAGGTTTGATTGTTCCAAACTCTCGTGTGGTGCTTAAGAATGTGGGCATCAACGAAACGCGTACTGGTATTATTGATGTCATTCGTGCCATGGGTGGAAAACTAGAAATAACTGAAATTGCTCCAGTCGCTAAATCTGCTACCTTGACTGTTGAGTCTTCTGATTTGAAAGGAACAGAGATTGGTGGCGCTTTGATTCCACGCTTGATTGATGAATTGCCAGTTATCGCTCTACTTGCGACCCAAGCCCAAGGTGTAACAGTTATTAAGGATGCTGAGGAACTCAAGGTCAAGGAAACAGATCGCATTCAGGTTGTGGCAGACGCTTTAAATAGCATGGGTGCGCATATCACACCTACAGCTGATGGAATGATTATCAAAGGAAAATCAGCCCTTAACAGTGCTAGAGTCAATACTTTTGGAGACCATCGTATCGGCATGATGACGGCTATCGCGGCCCTCTTGGTTGCTGAAGGAGAAGTGGAGCTTGATCGTGCAGAAGCCATCAATACCAGCTATCCTAGCTTCTTTGATGATTTGGAGAACTTGATTCATGGCTAAGGTGTTATTAGGCTTTATGGGAGCTGGCAAATCGACTATTGCAAGAGGCTTGGATCCAGCTTATCTCGATATGGATGCTCTGATAGAGAAGCGCTTAGGCATGTCTATTGCGGAATTTTTCTCGGAAAAGGGAGAAGAATCTTTTCGTCAGGTAGAGTCAGAAATCCTAGCTGAGTTACTACAAAGAGACAAAGTTGTGTCAACTGGCGGAGGAGTGGTTATTTCTCAGCGAAATCGTGACTTACTAAAGACAAATTCTGATAATATCTATCTGAAAGCTGATTTTGAAACCCTCTACCACCGTATCGCAGCTGATAAGGACAATCAGCGCCCGCTTTTTCTAAATAATAGCAAGGAAGAACTTGCAGCTATTTTTCAAGAAAGACAGGCTTGGTATGAGGAAGTGGCTAGTCGGGTTTTGGATGTGACCAAGCTAAGTCCAGAGGAAATTATAGAGGAACTAAGATGAAAATTGCTTATCTAGGTCCCAAGGGATCATTTTCACACCACGTTGTGCAGACTGCTTTTCCTCAGGAGGAATTGCAGGCCTTTGCCAATATTACAGATGTCATCAAGGCCTATGAGCAAGGCTTAGTGGACTATGCTGTGGTGCCAGTTGAAAATTCTATCGAGGGTAGTGTTCATGAAACCTTGGACTACCTTTTTCATCAGGCTCGCATCCAAGCAGTTGCAGAAATCGTTCAGCCTATTCATCAGCAGTTGATGGTGGTTCCAGGCCATACTAAGATTGAAAAGATTTTTTCTCATCCACAGGCTTTGGCTCAAGGAAAGAAATTCATCGATGAACAATATCCAGAGGCCCAAATCGAGGTGACTGCTAGTACAGCCTATGCGGCCCGCTTTATTTCCGAACATCCAGACCAATCTTATGCAGCGATTGCACCTAGAAGTTCTGCAGAAGAATATGGCTTGGAACTGATTGCTGAGGATATTCAGGAAATGGAAGCTAATTTCACACGTTTCTGGGTTTTGGGAGCTGAAGGTGCAGCCATTCCCTTGCAAGCACAAACTGAGAAAATGAGTTTGGCCTTGACCTTACCTGACAACCTTCCAGGTGCCCTCTATAAGGCCCTATCGACCTTTGCTTGGAGAGGAATTGATCTGACAAAAATTGAAAGTCGACCACTCAAGACAGCACTGGGAGAATACTTTTTCATTATCGATGTGGATTATGCCGATAAGGATTTGGTTAACTTTGCCCAAAAAGAATTAGAAGCGATTGGAATCCAGTATAAAGTACTGGGAGCCTATCCTATTTATCCAATATCAGACCACGGAAAGGAGAGAAGATGAGTAAAGAAAATCCCTTAAGTCATCATGAGCAGTTACGTTATGACTATCTCTTTAAGAACATTCATTACCTCAATGAGCGAGAGAAAAAAGAGTTTGCTTATTTGCAAGGTAAGTTAAATATGGCTAGTGGTAGTGAAGCTTCACCAGAAATTCATAGTGAAAATCATGATATGGAAGAGTCTTTCATGGAACCAATCAATCAGTCTCCTCTTCCATCTTATGGTAACCGTAGTCGTGCAAAAAAATACCATAAAAACTATTCTCAACCAAAGGTTAAACCTAAAAAACGTAAGATTCGTTGGGGGCGTATTTTTGCCGGACTGCTTGCCCTTTTAGCCTGTGTCGGTTTTGGCATGATTTTTATGTTCCTAAAAGGCTATTCAAATGCTGATCCAAACAAACCTGCCAATGCAAAGGCAGCTCAAGTAGAAGTTTTTCATGGTCAAGATACCAAGGATGGGGTTAATATTTTGATTATGGGAACGGATGGACGGATTGGCCAAAATAGTGCTGAGACGAGAACAGACTCTATTATGGTACTAAATGTTGGTGGCTCAGATAAGAAAATTAAGCTGGTCAGCTTCATGCGTGACAATTTGGTTTATATAGACGGTTACAGCCAAGTCATTAATGGTAGAAAGCAGTCCGATAATAAGTTGAATGTGGCCTATGAACTAGGGGAACAAGAGGGACAAAAAGGGGCAGAAATGGTTCGAAAAGTCCTAAAAGACAATTTTGACTTGGACATTAAGTACTATGCCTTGGTAGACTTCCAGGCCTTCGCAACCGCTATTGACACTCTCTTCCCAGATGGGGTGACAATTGATGCCAAATTCTCAACCTTGGAAGGTCAACTTTTAACCGAAGCTACGGTGGGAGATGATTTGCATGCTACGGAAACAGAGTCACCAACCCAGACTATTAAAGTTGGGAAACAGCAGATGAACGGTTCAACCTTGCTCAATTATGCACGTTTCCGTGATGATGATGAAGGTGATTACGGTCGTACCAAGAGACAACAGCAAGTGCTGACAGCTGTTCTGCAGCAACTCAAGGATCCAACCAAACTCTTTACTGGATCAGAAGCACTTGGTAAGGTCTTTGGGATGACCTCTACGAATGTTCCGTATAGTTTCCTACTGACCAATGGTTTATCTTTCCTAGATGGAGCGCAAAATGGCATTGAGAGATTAACAGTTCCAGAACTAGGTGATTGGGTCGATGCCTATGATGTCTATGGAGGACAGGCACTCTTAGTAGACCAAAATAAATATCAAACCAAGCTTGCTCAAATGGGAATGAGATAAGTTAAGATAGAAAAATCAAAGTTTGAAGGCTATTTATCTAGCAGTCAGGCTTT
>NZ_JAPVZK010000032.1:0-21980 GCF_041432345.1 Streptococcus sp. 27098_8_103 | reverse complement strand
ACAACATATCCACCAGGAACTAAGGTAGAAATCCCAGGTGAAGATAAAGATGGTAACCCAATTACAATCACCGTTACGATTGGCGACAATGGATCAGGTGAAGTACCAAATGACAATCTTCCTAAGAAAGATATCCCAGGTACAGGAACAGTAACAGAACCTAACAAGAACCCATCGAAACCAGTAGATGTAACAACACCAGCTCGTAAGACCCCAACATTAGAAGTTGAACAAGATCCTAAGACAGGTGACGTAACAGTAACACCGAAGAGACCAGGAGGAGGAACATATCCACCAGGAACTAAGGTAGAAATCCCAGGTAAAGATGGAAACTCAATTATCGTTACAATCGGTGAAGACGGAAAAGGTAAAGTACCAAACAGTGAATTACCAGAAGGTAAAGTACCAGGAACAGGTAAGATTACAGAACCAGGTAAACCAACTGAAGAAGTTCCGAATGTAACAACACCAGCACGCAAGACACCAACATTAGAAGTTGAACAAGATCCTAAGACAGGTGATGTTACAGTAACACCGAAGAAACCAGATGGCTCAACATATCCACCAGGAACTAAGGTAGAAATCCCAGGTAAAGATGGTAACCCAATCACAGTAACAATCGGTGAAGATGGTAAAGGTACAGTACCAAACAGTGAATTACCAGAAGGTAAAGTTCCAGGTACAGGTAAGATTACAGAACCAGGAAAACCAGCAGTGGAAGTTCCAAATGTAACAACTCCAGCTAAATTTACACCAGAAACACCAGTAACTGAAAAACCAGGTAAGATTGAAATTACTCAACAACCAAGTGGAAATGCGATTGTAACACCTAAGAAACCAGATGGTTCAACATACCCACCAGGAACTAAGGTAGAAATCCCAGGTGAAAATGGAACAACAATCACAGTAACAATTGGTGATAACGGTTCAGGTGAAGTACCAAATGACACACTTCCAAAAGGAAATGTCCCAGGTACAGGAAGAGTAACAGAACCGAACAAGAAACCATCACAACCAGTGGATGTAACAACACCAGCACGTAAGACACCAACAGTAGAGTTGGAACAAGATCCTAAGACAGGTGACGTTACAGTAACACCTAAGAAACCAGATGGCTCAACATACCCACCAGGAACTAAGGTAGAAATCCCAGGTAAAGATGGAAACTCAATTATCGTTACAATCGGTGAAGACGGTAAAGGTAAAGTACCAAACAGTGAATTACCAGAAGGTAAAGTTCCAGGTACAGCTAAGATTACTGAACCAGGTCAACCAACAGTTGAAGTTCCTGATGTAACAACACCAGGTAAAGTCACACCATCAACAGATACAAATCCAGTTGCTCCGAATGCAGATCAGGTAGATGCTAAGACTACTGTTGATAATGGAGCTAAGTCAAATGATTCTCAAAATGTATTGCCAAATACAGGAACAGAATCAAATGCGACTCTTGCCTCTCTAGGACTTCTTGGACTATTGAGTGGATTTGGACTTGTAGCTCGCAAGAAAAAAGAAGACTAAAAATTTAGTCAAATGAACATTCATTCTTTTGTATTGTAAAGATAAACTAGATTAATTCTGGGAATCGTGTTAGTCATAAAATACAAAGAATGTTTAGATAAAGAAAGCGGACAATGCTAGAATTTTGTTAAACGGAATTCTAAGTATTGTTCGCTTTTGTGGTATAATAATTACTATGCAGAAAAAACCAACGTCAGCCTATGTGCACATCCCATTTTGTACCCAGATTTGTTATTATTGTGACTTTTCAAAAGTTTTTATCAAGAATCAGCCGGTAGATAGCTATTTAGAGCATCTGTTAGAAGAGTTTCAATCTTATGATATTCAAAAGTTGCGAACCCTTTACATCGGTGGTGGAACCCCTACAGCTTTGTCAGCTTCGCAGCTGGAGCTTCTATTAAAGGGCTTGACTAAAAACTTGGACTTGTCTGCCTTGGAAGAGTTGACCATTGAAGCCAATCCGGGCGACTTGGATGCGGATAAGATTGCAGTTTTGAAAAACTCGGCTGTCAATCGTGTTTCGCTTGGCGTGCAGACCTTTGACGACAAGATGCTGAAAAAGATTGGGCGCAGTCATTTGGAGAAAGATATTTATGAAAATATCGACCGCCTGAAACTGGCTGGTTTTGACAATATCTCTATTGACTTGATTTATGCACTGCCTGGTCAGACTATGGAGCAAGTTAAGGACAATGTGGCTAAGGCCATTGGGCTGGATATTCCCCATATGAGTTTGTATAGTTTGATTTTGGAAAATCATACGGTCTTTATGAACCGTATGAGACGAGGGAAATTACCTCTGCCTAAGGAAGAACTGGAAGCTGAGATGTTTGAGTACATCATTGCAGAGCTGGAGCGAGCTGGTTTTGAGCATTATGAAATTTCCAATTTCTCCAAACCCGGTTTTGAAAGTCGTCACAATCTCATGTACTGGGACAATGCTGAATACTATGGCATCGGTGCTGGGGCATCTGGTTATGTAGATGGAGTGCGCTATAAAAATCATGGTCCCATTCGTCATTATCTCAGTGCAGTTGAGGAAGGCAATGCGCGCATCACAGAAGAGCACCTGAGTCAAAAGGAGCAAATGGAAGAAGAAATGTTCCTGGGACTCCGCAAGAAATCAGGGGTTTCCATGGCGCGATTTGAGGAAAAATTTGGTCGGTCTTTCGAGGCTCTTTATGGAGAAATTGTCAGAGACTTGGTTCAACAAGGTCTCATGCAAATAGAGAATGACCGAGTTCGTATGACAAAAAGAGGTCTCTTTTTGGGAGACACTGTAGCAGAACGATTTATTTTGGAGTAGGATCATGGGCTTAACTTATCAAATGAAAATGAAAATTCCTTTTGATATGGCTGATATGAATGGTCATATCAAGCTTCCAGATGTGATTTTGCTGTCTCTGCAAGTTTCAGGGATGCAGTCGATTGAGCTGGGAGTTAGTGATAAGGCCATTTTGGAAGACTATAATCTGGTCTGGATTATCACAGACTATGATATTGAGGTGGCACGTTTGCCTCGTTTTGCGGAAGAAATTACTATTGAAACGGAAGCTTTGAGCTACAATCGACTCTTTTGCTATCGCCGTTTCACTATCTATGATGAAGCAGGTCAAGAAATCATTCGCATGTTGGCGACCTTTGTTCTCATGGATCGAGATAGTCGAAAAGTCCATGCTGTCGAACCTGATATTGTGGCTCCTTACCAGTCTGATTTTGATAAAAAGCTTATTCGTGGACCAAAATATGCAAATCTAGAAGAGCCAATCAGCAAGGATTACCATGTTCGTTTTTACGACTTGGATATGAATGGTCATGTCAATAACAGTAAATACTTGGACTGGATTTTTGAGGTCATGGGAGCGGACTTTTTGACCCAATATATTCCCAAGAAAATCAACCTCAAGTATGTCAAGGAAGTTCGACCAGGTGGGGTGATCACATCGGCTGTTGAACGGACTGGACTGGAAAGCAAGCATGAGATCACAAGCGACGGGGCTACCAATGCCCAAGCTATCATCACTTGGCAAGAAATAAAAAAGGATTAGGGAGAAATAGATGAAATATAAAGGCTATTTAATTGATTTAGACGGAACCATATACAAGGGGAAAGATCGAATTCCAGCAGGAGAAGCTTTTGTTCATGAATTGCAAAAGCGGGACATTCCCTATCTCTTTGTAACCAACAATACAACCCGCACTCCAGAGAGTGTTCAGGAGATGCTGGCTCAGAATTTTAATATCGATACTCCTCTATCGACTGTCTACACAGCGACTTTGGCAACTATCGACTATATGAACGACTTGAGACTGGAAAAGACTGTCTATGTCATCGGAGAAGCAGGTCTCAAGGAAGCCATCAAGGCGGCTGGTTATGTGGAAGACAAGGAAAATCCTGCCTATGTGGTAGTAGGTCTGGACTGGCAAGTTGACTATGAAAAATTTGCGACAGCAACTCTTGCGATTCAAAAGGGCGCCCACTTTATCGGAACCAACCCTGACCTCAACATTCCGACAGAACGAGGTCTTTTGCCTGGTGCTGGTTCACTGATTACCCTGCTTGAAGTAGCAACACGAGTGAAGCCTGTTTATATTGGGAAGCCAAATGCCATCATTATGGACAAGGCAGTTGAGCACTTAGGTTTGCAACGTGAAGAGTTGATCATGGTTGGGGACAATTATCTGACTGATATTCGGGCTGGGATTGACAATGGCATTCCAACGCTCTTGGTGACAACAGGTTTTACCAAGGCAGCAGAAGTAGCAAGCCTGACAATCGCACCGACACATGTGGTTTCTAGCCTAGCGGAGTGGAACTTTGATGAAAACTAAACTGATCTTTTGGAGCTCTATACTCTTTCTCCTTTCTCTTTCTATCCTTTTGACCATTTATTTGGCTTGGATTGTTTATCCGCTGGAAATTCAGTGGTTGAACTTAATGGATCGAGTTTACTTAAAACCAGAAACTATTCAGTACAACTTTCATATCTTGATGAATTACCTGACCAATCCTTTTAGTCAGGTCTTAGAGATGCCAGATTTTCGTTCGTCAGCAGCTGGTCTGCACCACTTTGCGGTGGTCAAGGACCTCTTCCACTTTGTTCAGCTAGTAGCTCTAGTGACACTGCCAAGTTTCTATTTTTTTGTCAAAGGGATTGTGAAAAAGGGCTTTTTATCTTTATTCAGTAAGGTTTTTTTGACTCTAGTAGTTTTGCCTGTGCTGATTGGTCTTTGGGGAGTTTTGATTGGTTTTGACCAATTCTTTACCCTTTTCCATCAAATTCTCTTTGTGGGAGATGATACCTGGCTTTTTGACCCAGCCAAGGATCCTGTTATTCTGATTTTACCAGAGACCTTTTTCCTCCATGCCTTCCTCCTCTTTTTTGCCCTCTATGAAAGCTTTTTTGGTTTTCTATACCTGAAAAGCCGTAGGAAGTGAAACGAAAGATATTCTTATTTTGCATAAATCAATTAGGTATGTGATTCGAAACTATTGTCAAGAATGAATTAATCAAATCTAAAAAGAGTTAATCGTTCGCAAACAGTCTATTTTTCTTGAAAAAATAGGCTTTTTTTCTAAAAATCTCTAGTCAAGCGCTTTATTTTTTTGTATAATAGAAGTAGCAAAGTATAGATAAGAAGAGAAAAGCATGATTACACTATTTCTATCACCGAGCTGTACTTCATGTCGTAAGGCAAAGGCCTGGTTAGAAAAACATAAGGTTCCCTTTGAGGAACACAATATTATGACCAGTCCTTTAACAAGAAAAGAATTGCAACACATCCTTTCCTTGACCGAAAATGGTACTGATGACATCATTTCAACTCGTTCAAAAATTTTTCAAAAATTAGATATTGATGTAGAAAGTATTTCGGTATCAGAATTGCTTCATTTGATTGAGCAGTATCCAAGTCTTTTGCGTCGTCCAATTATTATCGATGCCAAACGTATGCAGATCGGTTTTAATGAAGATGAGATTCGTGCTTTTCTCCCTCGTAGTTACCGTAAGCAAGAACTAAAAGAAGCAAGAATGAGAGCTGGTATTAGTTAATGAACAAACAGTATAGTTACCCACTAGATTTGTCGTGGAGCACTGAAGAACTTGCTTCAGTGCTTTCTTTTTTTAATGATGTTGAAGCTGCCTATGAAGGCAAGGTAGAGGCTAAAAAGTTACTGGACTCCTATAAGGGATTCAAAGCGGTCGTGCCAAGCAAGAGCGAAGAAAAACGTTTGGGACGAGAATTTGAAACAGTTAGTGGCTATTCGCTTTATCGAGCAGTTCAGACTGCCAAGGAAAAAGGGGAAGGGAAGATTTCTCTTGGAAAGTAAATTTGAATTTGCTAAAGAGCTTGTCAATAAGGCGGGTCAGTACATTCTTGACCATATGCAGGAAGACTTGTGTGTTGAAACCAAGTCCTCTCCAACAGATTTGGTGACCAGACTGGACAAGGAAGTTCAGGAACTCTTGGTTAGTGAGATTTTGTCTCGTTATCCTGAGGATAAGATTTGTGCTGAAGAAGGGTGTCTGCGAGCCTCGGTTAAAGAGGGTAAGGTTTGGGTCATTGATCCCATCGATGGGACCAATAATTTTGTGGCCCAGCAGGAAGATTTTGCTGTCATGATGGCTTATTTTGAAAATGGTCAGGGACAGTTTGGTCTGATTTATGATGTGGTCAAAGGGGATTGTTACCACGGTGGTGGGGAATTTCCAGTTTGTCTAAATGATAGGCCCCTAGCTCCCTTTAAAGCAAAACCACTTGGAGATTTCCTTATTGCAGGGAATAGTGGTATGCTGGAAACCAATGAATGGGGTCTGGCTGATTTGGGTCGAGCGGTCCTCGGTGTACGTGTCTATGGGAGTGCGGCCATTAGTTTTGCCAAGATTTTGTCAGGGCGTTTGTTGACCTATGTCACCTATCTGCAACCATGGGATTATGCCGCTGCAAGTATTTTAGGGGAAAGTCTGGACTATCGGGTTGTGACCCTATCTGGTCAACCGCTTGATTTTCAAACCAGACAACCGGTCATGATGTTACCTCTTGAGATGCAGGAGGAAATTCAGTCCTATATTTACGAAAGGAAAAGAACTTAGATGCAATTTCCAGAAGGATTTGTTGAAAAATATGAAGAGATATTAGGAGATGAGGCAAGAGATTTTCTTGCCTCTTTTGAGGAGGAAGCGGTTTCGGCTTTTCGGATCAATCCTTTAAAAGAAGCGACAGTTTCCTTTCCTGATGCCATTCCTCAAACTCCTTGGGGCCACTATGGGAAGGTTTCAGGGAAATCGCCTGAGCATGCTACAGGGTTGGTTTATTCGCAAGAACCCGCTGCTCAGATGGTTGCTCAGGTAGCCCAGCCCAGCCCTGGTATGAAGGTCTTGGATTTGGCAGCTGCACCGGGTGGTAAATCAACTCAATTAGCAGCCTATCTAGCAGGGGAGGGTCTCCTTGTTTCCAATGAAATTTCAAGCAAACGGGCTAAGATTTTAGTAGAAAACATGGAGCGCTTTGGAGCGACAAATGTTGTGGTGACCAATGAATCTGCTGACCGTTTGGCCAAGGTTTTTAAGGGCTATTTTGACCTCATTGTCCTTGATGCCCCTTGCTCTGGTGAAGGGATGTTCCGTAAGCAACCAGATGCTATGGACTATTGGAGTCTTGATTATCCTAGTCAATGTGCTAGCTTGCAAAGAGAAATTCTAGCGGATGCGGTAACCATGCTAGCTGAAGGTGGTCGTCTGGTTTATTCGACCTGTACCTGGGCACCCGAGGAAAACGAAGAGATCGTCAATTGGTTGCTGGAAGAGTATGATTTTGACTTGTTACCAGTTGATCATATCAATGGAATGGTAGCTGGTATTGACCTGCCAGAAACGGCTCGTATGTACCCACATCATTTTAAGGGAGAGGGGCAGTTTGTAGCTCATCTACAGTTTAAGGGTGACAATCCAGCTCCTAAATTTAAGGCAAGTAAGAGCAATCTCAGCCGAGAACAAGTTGTCTTGTGGCAGGAATTTACCCAAAACCACCTGAAGGTTAATCTACCGGGTATCTTGCAGACTTTTGGAGACCAGCTTTATCTCTTGCCAGAACTTTTGCCAGATTTAGGGAAACTCAAGATTGCTAGGAATGGCCTGCATTTAGGGACCTTTAAGAAGAAACGCTTTGAGCCTAGTTTTGCTCTTGGTCTAGCCTTGAAACCGAGTCAGGTCAAGCAGTCGGTTGAAATTGACCAAGAGGCGTTTGTAAAGTATGTCGCTGGAGAAACCGTTCAGCTGGCGGAAAATCTGACAAATGGTTGGTACCAAGTTTTAGTTAAAGGAAATGGTTTGGGCTTTGCTAAGGTGACTGGAAATATTTTGAAAAATTATTTTCCAAAAGGCCTCAGATTCAAGTGAAAATGCTAGTCAAAGTAGCTTGTCTATGTTATAGTGGAAGTATGGATTTTTTTCAAATTGTCTTTCATTTTAAGTCAAATTTGGTGGGAAAGGTAACTGAGCAAATTTCTAGTAAAACTAAGCAAAGAACTTCAGTTGGCTCCCAATTTTCAAAAGAAAAACATAAATAAATAGTTGAAAAAATTCACAGCATTCACCATTATTTTCAAGGAGAAAAACAGTGAAAAAAAGGAAAAAACTCGCTCTATCCCTTGCAGCTCTTTTGCTGGCAGGTTCTTTGGCGGGATGTGCTAGCTGGATTGATCGTGGAGAATCCATGACAGCTGTTGGTTCAACGGCTCTTCAGCCCTTGGTCGAAGCAGCAGCAGATGAATTTGGCTCTCTGCACGTTGGAAAAACAGTCAACGTCCAAGGTGGAGGATCTGGTACAGGTCTGTCTCAGGTTCAGTCTGGAGCTGTTGATGTAGGAAATTCAGACGTATTTGCCGAGGAAAAAGACGGTATCAACGCATCCGCTCTAGTGGACCATAAGGTAGCCGTAGCTGGCTTGGCAGTCATTGTAAATAAGGAAGTTGATGTTGAAAATCTGACAACTGAACAACTCCGTAGCATCTTCACAGGTCAAGTGACCAACTGGAAAGAAGTCGGTGGGAAAGACCTAGCCATTTCCATTATCAACCGCGCGGCAAGTTCTGGTTCACGTGCAACTTTTGATAGTGTTATCATGGATGGTCAATCTGCCGTGCAGAGTCAAGAACAGGATTCAAATGGGATGGTCAAAAACATTGTTTCCCAGACACCAGGAGCCATTTCTTACCTAGCTTTTGCCTATGTGGATGACTCGGTTAAACGCATGAAATTGAACGGCTATGAGCCGATTGCAGAAAATGTTACCACCAATAACTGGCCCTTGTGGTCTTATGAACACATGTATACACTAGGTCAGCCTAATGAATTGGTGGCAGAATTTCTTAACTTTGTCCTCTCAGATGAAGCGCAAAGCGGAATCGTTAAGGGAATGGGCTATATTTCTGTCAAGGAAATGAAAGTTGAAAAAGATGCTGTCGGAACGGTAACAGTACTAGAAGGGAGTCACTAATGAATCAAGAAGAATTAGCTAAAAAATTACTTTCTCCCTCAAAGAACTCTCGTCTAGAGAAACTAGGGAAAGGCTTGACCTTTGCCTGTCTGTCTTTGATTGTTATCATCGTGGCTATGATTTTGATTTTCGTAGCTCAGAAAGGTTTGTCGACCTTCTTTGTCAATGGGGTCAACATCTTTGATTTCCTCTTTGGACAAACTTGGAATCCTTCAGGTAAACAATTTGGTGCCCTTCCCATGATTTTGGGTTCCTTTATTGTCACAATCTTATCAGCCCTTATCGCAACTCCTTTTGCCATTGGTGCGGCAGTCTTTATGACCGAGGTCTCACCAAAAGGTGCTAGAATCTTGCAACCAGCCATTGAATTGCTAGTTGGGATTCCTTCAGTTGTGTATGGATTTATCGGTTTGCAGGTCGTGGTTCCCTTTGTCCGCAGTGTTTTTGGTGGAACTGGTTTTGGGATCTTGTCAGGGATTTTCGTTCTCTTTGTCATGATTTTACCGACGGTAACCTTTATGACAACCGATAGTTTGCGTGCGGTGCCTCGTCACTACCGCGAAGCTAGTTTGGCTATGGGAGCTACTCGTTGGCAAACCATCTGGCGCGTGACCTTGAAGGCGGCGCGTTCAGGGATTTTCACAGCAGTGGTCTTTGGGATGGCACGTGCCTTTGGTGAGGCCTTGGCCATTCAGATGGTGGTCGGAAACTCAGCCGTTGTTCCAACTTCATTGACAACACCTGCCGCGACCTTGACCTCTGTTTTGACTATGGGTATTGGAAATACCGTTATGGGAACAGTTGATAATAACGTTCTCTGGTCACTGGCCTTAGTCTTGCTCTTGATGAGTTTGGCCTTCAACAGTGTGATTAAATTGATTACGAAAGAAAGAGGAAAGAAAAACTATGCACGCTAAGAAATTAGATAAAATTGCAACAGCTGTCCTCTACTCAATTGCAGGAATTATCGTTGCCATCTTGGCATCCTTGATTCTTTATATCTTGGTTCGTGGTTTGCCCCACATCTCTTGGTCTTTCTTGACTGGCAAATCATCTTCTTACCAAGCAGGTGGAGGGATTGGAATTCAGCTATATAACTCCTTCTTCCTTCTGGTTATTACCTTGATTATCTCTGTGCCTTTGTCTATGGGAGCTGGGATTTTCCTAGCTGAATACGCCAAAAAAGGTCCTGTGACCAACTTTGTCAGAACCTGTATTGAAATCTTGTCTTCATTGCCATCAGTGGTTGTGGGTCTATTTGGTTACTTGATCTTTGTAGTTCAGTTTGAGTATGGATTTTCAATCATTTCAGGTGCCTTGGCCTTGACAGTCTTTAACCTGCCTCAGATGACTCGTAATGTTGAAGACAGTTTGAAACACGTTCACCACACGCAACGTGAAGCTGGCCTAGCTCTTGGGATTTCTCGTTGGGAGACTGTAGTCCATGTGGTCATTCCAGAAGCCCTTCCAGGGATTGTAACGGGGGTTGTCTTGGCTTCTGGTCGTATCTTTGGTGAGGCTGCTGCTTTGATTTACACAGCAGGACAATCCGCTCCAGCCCTTGACTGGTCTAACTGGAATATTCTCAGTGTGACCAGCCCAATCTCTATCTTCCGTCAAGCAGAAACCTTGGCTGTCCACATCTGGAAAGTCAATAGCGAAGGAACCATTCCAGATGGAACCATCGTATCAGCAGGTTCTGCGGCCGTGCTCCTCATCTTTATCCTCATCTTTAACTTTGGAGCCCGTAAACTCGGAAGCTACCTACATAAGAAATTAACTGCTGCCTAAAGGAGAAGCCATGTCAAAATATAATTGGGATGAAAAGCATATCATCACCTTTCCTGAAGAGAAAGTGGCCCTCTCTACTAAGGATTTACATGTTTACTACGGTAAAAAAGAATCCATCAAGGGCATCGATATGCAATTTGAAAAAAATAAAATTACAGCCTTAATTGGCCCATCTGGATCTGGGAAATCAACCTACCTCCGCAGTCTCAACCGTATGAATGATACCATTGATATTGCTAAGGTAACAGGTCAAATTCTCTACCAAGGGATTGATGTCAACCGTCCAGAAATCAACGTTTACGAGATGCGTAAACACATCGGAATGGTCTTCCAACGACCAAATCCTTTTGCCAAGTCTATCTATCGCAATATCACTTTTGCCCATGAACGTGCAGGGGTTAAGGACAAGCAAGTCTTGGATGAAATTGTGGAAACCTCTCTTCGTCAAGCTGCCCTTTGGGATCAGGTCAAAGACGATTTGCAAAAGTCAGCCTTGACCCTGTCAGGTGGTCAGCAGCAACGTCTCTGTATCGCTCGTGCCATCTCTGTCAAACCAGATATCCTTTTGATGGATGAACCAGCGTCAGCCTTGGATCCCATTGCGACAGCCCAGCTGGAAGAAACTATGTTGGAATTGAAGAAGGACTTTACCATCATCATCGTGACTCACAGTATGCAGCAGGCTGCGCGTGCTAGTGACTACACAGGATTTTTCTACTTGGGTGACTTGATCGAGTACGATAAGACCTCTAATATTTTCCAAAATGCTAAACTACAGTCAACCAATGACTACGTAACAGGACACTTTGGATAGAAAGGAAACAGTATGACAGAAGCGATTTTACAGGTGTCAGACCTGTCCGTTTACTACAATCAAAAGAAGGCCTTGAATAGTGTTTCCCTATCTTTCCAACCTAAGGAAATTACAGCCTTGATCGGTCCATCTGGATCAGGGAAGTCAACCCTCCTCAAGGCTATCAACCGCATGGGGGATCTCAATCCAGAGGTAACCACAACCGGTTCGGTGGTTTATAATGGCCACAACATCTACAGTCCTCGTACAGATACAGTTGAATTGCGTAAAGAAATCGGTATGGTTTTCCAACAGCCCAACCCCTTCCCTATGTCTATCTACGAAAATGTTGTTTACGGGCTTCGTATCAATGGAGTTAAGGACAAACAGGTTCTGGACGAGGCGGTAGAAAAAGCCTTGCAACGGGCTTCTATCTGGGATGAGGTCAAGGATCGCCTGCATGATTCAGCTATCGGACTTTCAGGTGGTCAACAGCAACGTGTTTGCGTTGCTCGTGTTTTGGCAACTAGTCCTAAAATCATTCTCTTGGATGAACCGACTTCAGCCTTGGACCCTATCTCAGCTGGTAAGATTGAAGAAACCTTGTATGGCTTAAAAGATAAATACACTATGCTCTTGGTTACGCGTTCTATGCAACAAGCCTCTCGTATTTCTGACAAGACAGGATTTTTCCTAGATGGAGATTTGATTGAGTTTAACGATACTAAGAAGATGTTCCTCAACCCACAACACAAGGAAACAGAAGACTATATTTCAGGAAAATTTGGATAAGGAGATAAATGATGTTACGTTCTCAATTTGAAGAAGATTTGGAGAAATTGCACAACCAGTTCTATGCCATGGGACAGGAAGTGCTATCCCAAATCAATCGTACAGTGCGTGCCTTTGTTACGCATGACCGTGATTTGGCCAAGGAAGTCATCGAAGACGATGCAGAAGTAAACGAATACGAAGTGAAATTGGAGAAGAAATCATTTGAAATGATTGCCCTTCAACAACCAGTTTCTCAAGACTTGCGTACCGTTTTAACAGTCTTAAAAGCAGTATCTGACTTGGAACGTATGGGTGACCATGCTGTTTCCATCGCAAAAGCGGCCATTCGTATGAAGGGGGAACAACGTATCCCAGCTGTTGAAGAAGAAATCAAGAGAATGGGGCGCGATGTCAAAAACTTCGTTGAAGCCGCCCTGGAACTCTATCTGAATGGTTCAGTGGATCAGGCCTATGAGGTAGCAGCTATGGATGAAAAAATCAACCATTACTTTGATAGCATTCGTGACTTGGCTACAGAAGAAATCAAGAAAAATCCTGATGCCATTGTTACAGGTCGTGATTATTTCCAAGTGATTGCCTTCTTGGAACGTATTGGAGACTATGCCAAAAATATCTGTGAATGGGTTGTTTACTTTGAAACAGGTAAGATTGTCGAACTATAAAATAGGTTCATTGTGTATAAAAAGGAGCTTGAAATCAACCGAAAGCTCCTTTTATTGAATGAAAAAAATATTTTTAAGATAAAAATTCAAAAAACACTTGACAAGTATCTTGGATAGCGTTATAATTATACAAAATTAACAGAGAGGTTGTTTATTTATGAAATCAAAAAAATGGATATTTGTTTTATGTAGTTTTCTTGCAAGCTTCTTCTTAGTGGCTTGCCAGTCGGGCTCTAACGGCTCTCAGTCAGCTGTTGAGGCCATTAAGCAAAAGGGGAAATTAGTTGTGGCGACTAGTCCTGACTATGCACCTTTTGAATTCCAATCCTTAGTTGACGGAAAAAACCAGGTAGTCGGTGCTGATATTGATATGGCCCAAGCTATCGCTGATGAACTTGGGGTGAAGTTGGAAATTTCAAGCATGAGTTTTGACAATGTATTGACCAGTCTTCAAACTGGTAAGGCTGACCTAGCGGTTGCAGGAATTAGCGCTACTGATGAGAGAAAAGAAGTATTTGATTTTTCAATTCCTTACTATGAAAACAAGATTAGTTTCTTAGTTCGTAAGTCTGATGTAGAAAAATACAAGGATTTAACTAGCCTTGAAAGTGCTAATATTGCAGCCCAAAAAGGGACTGTTCCAGAATCTATGGTCAAGGAACAATTGCCAAAAGCACAGCTGACTTCCCTAACCAATATGGGAGAAGCAGTCAATGAATTGCAGGCTGGAAAAGTAGATGCTGTTCATATGGATGAGCCTGTTGCCCTTAGTTATGCTGCTAAAAACGCGGACCTAGCTGTCGCAACTGTCAGCTTGAAGATGAAGGACGGCGAAGCTAATGCAGTTGCCCTTAGAAAAAATAGTGCTGATTTGAAAGAAGTGGTGGACAAGGTTATCCAAAAACTTAAGGATGACGGTACCTACCAAAAATATCTTGAAAAGGCGGCAAGCCTAACAGAAGTTGAACAATAAGAAAAAAGCAGAGTTGGAAGTTATTCCAATTCTGCTTTTAAATAGTTTAAAACATTTTCCAGATTTTCTAAGGACACCTTAGCAAATTGATAAGGGCAGGCATCCAAGTATGCCTCTTCAAAGAAGTCCAATTTCAGTTGGCTGTGTTTGAGACTGGCGATTTTAGGATACTGTCTCAGGTCTAGCAATACACCATCGTGTAGGGGAAAATGAGGAAGGGGACAAGGTGTTTTAGCTAGTCTTTCCTCGATTTGTTTTTGGTAAGCTTCCTGATTGGATAAGCGAGTTAGCCGATTTTTCTCAAATAATTGACTGTCAATATAGAGTGACAGGGCCTTTTGCATGATGAGGTTGCTATCGTAATCTAGGATATTTTTGTAGGCCACAAAGGCTTCCTTGATAGCATTTGGAAGGATGAGTGCTGTTATCCGCAGGGCTGGAAAGAGGCTGGTTGAGAAGGACTTGATATAAATGACGCGCTCCTCTGTATCTAGATAGTGGAAGGTCTGGCCCTTTTTAGAGTCCAAATCCCCCAGATAGTCGTCCTCTACGATATAGACACCATACTTGGCAGCTAAGTCAAGAATAGCCCGTTTGTCCTGCTCTGAATAGGAATGTCCCAGAGGATAGTGAAAACGAGGAATGGTATAGAAAAACTTAATTTGTCCTGTTTTGAAGTGGCCTTCCAGTTCCTCCAAGTCAATTCCATCAATGCCTCGTTCAATCGTTTGATAGTCCAGACCTTGAGCAATCAAGAGGCGATTCATCCGATGGTAGGTCGGCTGTTCCACCAAGATTTCCTTGGCTTGGCTAGGAAAGGAAATTTGAGAAAGGATAAACAAGGCTTGTTGGGTTCCAGAAGTCAGTACCAGTTGGTCCGCCTTGCAGTAGAGAGCTTGGTCAAAGAGGAGTTTATGAATGGATTGTCTTAGGTCTTCTAAACCTTCTTGATTTTCATAGTAGTTGAAGAGGTAGTTTTCTCGGCCAATCAAGGTTTCATTGACACAGAGTCGGAAATCGTCATAGGCGCTGGCATGTTCGTCGGTAACCTCGATTTCTAGGTCCTGGTGTTGCCCTTGTTCTAGGACATAGTAGCCACTCTGGGGCTTGGCATAGAGATATTGTTCGTGCCGTAATTCCAGCAGGGCTCGTTGGACAGTATCCTTGCTACAGTTGAAGTCAAGGCTCAGTTGACGGATAGAAGGCAGGCGGCTTCCCGTCGGAAATCGTCCAGACTCGATACCATTTTTTAGATAGGAAACGACCTCTTGGTACTTGCTTTGTTTCTTCATTCCAGACCTCCCTTGATTTTGTTACATTGTACCCTTTTTTTTCTTTCTTGGCAATGTCTAGAGTATTTCTCTCGTTCACATCTAGGGGCAAATGTGGTATACTTAGGAGTAACATTTATAGAATAACAGACAAGAAAGTGAATGGATAAGAACGTGCAGGAACCAGTGAAATTATTTCAATACAATACCCTTGGAGCCTTGATGGCTGGCCTTTATGGTGGTACCATGACAGTGGGAGAATTGCTAGAGCATGGTGATCTTGGTTTGGGAACCTTGGATTCTATTGATGGGGAATTGATTGTCTTAGATGGCAAGGCTTATCAGGCCAAAGGATCAGGAGACCAGCCAGAAATTGTAGAGGTGTCACCAGATGCCCTCATTCCTTATGCTGCAGTGGTACCGCATCAGGCAGAGGTTATTTTTCGACAACGGTTTGAGATGACAGACAAGGAATTAGAAGAGCGAATTGAGTCTTATTATGACGGAGAAAATCTTTTCCGCTCTATCAAGATTCGGGGGGAATTTTCACATATGCATGTGCGCATGATTCCCAAGTCGACACCAGATACCAAGTTTGCTGATGTCGCAACCCATCAACCGGAATATAGTCGTGATAATGTGGCGGGGACCATCGTTGGTTTCTGGACGCCAGAGATTTTCCATGGGGTTAGTGTGGCAGGCTACCATCTGCACTTCATTTCAGATGATTTGACCTTCGGTGGTCATGTCATGGACTTTGTCATCAAGGAAGGCATTATTGAGGTGGGAGCTGTTGACCAGTTGGACCAACGTTTCCCAGTCCAAGACCGTCAATACTTGTTTGCTAAGTTCAATGTTGACGAGATGAAAAAAGATATTGAAAAGGCTGAATAGGAGAAGAAAATGACCATTCATATTATCATTACCATGGTGTTGTTGCTGGCTTTCTTGATAGGAAGCATTTGGTATGCCAAAAAGAAACACCAGATTAATCTAGCTGTCTTGGGCTTGGGGGCTGTTGCCTTCTTTGTCTCTTCACAGATTTTAGAAAAACTGGTGCATATCTTGGTTTTGCATCCTCAAAAAGACGGTAGTATTGCCCTCTTGCGAGACCATCCGCTTGTCTATATCATCTATGGCCTAGCCATGGCAGCATTTTTTGAGGAAACTGCTCGTCTTATTTTCTTCAAATGGTTGGAGAAAAAGAGAAGTTTGGAAAAGGCAGATGCCTTGGCTTATGGATTGGGGCATGGTGGCTTGGAGTTGATTTTCCTAGGTCTTACTAGTTTGATTAATCTCTACATCGTTCTCTCAGCAGTTCAAACTCAGAATCCACAGGTCATGCAATTGCTGTCTGAAAATATGTTAAAAACCATTCAGTCACTTTCTGTCTGGCAGATTTATTTGCTTGGTTTTGAACGGATTCTGGCTCTAGGTTTCCAATTGCTTTTGACTGTTTGGGTTTACCAAGCTGTTCGCCAGAAGAAATGGATTTATCTCCTAGCAGCCTATGGCCTACATGCCTTCTTTGACCTGGCACCATCTCTAGCCCAAGTTGGCTGGCTTACAAGTCCAGTCTTAGTTGAAGTCATTCTACTAGTTGAACTGATCCTAGTTGCCTATGGAACCAAGGCTATCTTTTGCAAAAAATCATAAGAAAAAGGGGGAAACCTCTTTTTTTGTTTAAAATAAGCCCAAGATTTTTTTAGGGTCGTCAAATGGTCTTAAAAATGGTATAATGGAATGAATTTTGTAAAAGGAAGAGTGTCATGTCAGTAAAAGAAAACATGCTTGAAATCTTAGAAGGGATTGATATCCGTTTCAAAGAACCCTTGCATAGCTATAGTTATACAAAAGTAGGTGGAGAGGCCGATTATTTGGTCTTTCCACGAAATCGTTTTGAGTTGGCGCGCGTTGTCAAATTTGCCAATCAAGAAAATATCCCTTGGATGGTGCTGGGAAATGCTAGCAACATCATTGTTCGTGATGGTGGGATTCGTGGATTTGTTATCTTGTGTGACAAGCTCAATCATGTTTCCGTTGATGGCTATACCATCGAAGCTGAGGCTGGTGCTAACTTGATTGAAACAACTCGCATTGCCCTCCGTCATAGTTTGACTGGTTTTGAGTTTGCTTGTGGTATTCCTGGAAGTGTCGGTGGTGCTGTCTTTATGAATGCGGGTGCCTATGGTGGTGAGATTGCCCACATCTTACAGTCTTGTAAAATTTTGACCAAGGATGGAGAAATCGAGACCCTATCTGTCAAGGACTTGGCTTTTGGTTACCGCCATTCAGCCATTCAGGAGTCTGGTGCAGTTGTCTTATCAGCTAAATTTGCCCTAGCCCCAGGAAGCCATCCGGTTATCAAGCAAGAAATGGATCGCTTGACGCATCTACGTGAACTCAAGCAACCTTTAGAATATCCATCTTGTGGTTCGGTCTTTAAGCGTCCAGTAGGGCATTTTGCAGGTCAGTTAATTTCTGAAGCTGGCTTGAAAGGCTATCGTATTGGTGGAGTAGAAGTCTCAGAAAAACACGCAGGTTTTATGATCAATGTCGCTGATGGAACGGCTAAAGACTACGAGGACTTGATTGAGTCTGTTATCGAAAAAGTCAAGGAACACTCTGGCGTTACTCTTGAGAGAGAAGTTCGTATCTTGGGTGAAAGCAAGTAGGAAGCTGTAGTTGAAAAGCTGCTGCTATGTCATGGAAAGGGGGTGAAAGCCTATCGTCAGTGCAGAAGAATGTAGGCAGTTCAATCTCCTACGCGAGGTAGTAGCGGCCTGACAGAGCCCTGATCTGTTAATCTATGAAAAAGAAGGAATAAATGACAATTGAAAAAACCAATTATTGAATTCAAAAACGTCTCTAAAGTTTTTGAAGACAGCAACACCAAGGTTCTCAAAGATATCAACTTTGAGTTGGAAGAAGGGAAGTTCTATACTCTTCTAGGCGCGTCTGGTTCAGGGAAATCAACTATCCTTAACATCATTGCAGGTTTACTGGATGCGACGACAGGAGATATTTTGCTGGATGGTGTCCGTATCAATGACATCCCAACCAACAAGCGAGATGTGCATACGGTCTTCCAATCCTATGCCTTGTTTCCACATATGAATGTGTTTGAAAATGTTGCTTTTCCACTTCGCTTGCGTAAAATTGACAAGAAAGAAATCGAGCAGCGCGTAGCGGAAGTTCTCAAGATGGTTCAGTTGGAAGGTTACGAAAAACGTTCCATCCGTAAACTCTCTGGAGGACAACGTCAGCGTGTGGCTATTGCCCGTGCCATCATCAACCAACCCCGTGTGGTTTTGTTGGACGAGCCTTTGTCAGCGTTGGACTTGAAATTAAGAACAGATATGCAGTATGAGCTGCGTGAACTGCAACAACGATTGGGAATCACCTTTGTTTTTGTTACTCACGATCAGGAAGAAGCTTTGGCTATGAGTGACTGGATTTTTGTCATGAATGATGGCGAGATTGTCCAGTCTGGAACGCCAGTGGACATCTACGATGAGCCAATTAACCACTTTGTTGCCACCTTTATCGGTGAGTCAAATATCTTGCCAGGAACCATGATTGAGGACTACTTGGTTGAGTTTAACGGCAAACGCTTTGAAGCGGTCGATGGTGGGATGAAGCCGAATGAACCTGTCGAGGTCGTGATTCGTCCAGAGGACTTGCGGATTACCCTTCCTGAAGAAGGCAAGCTCCAAGTTAAGGTCGATACCCAGCTTTTCCGTGGGGTGCACTATGAAATTATCGCCTATGACGAACTTGGGAATGAATGGATGATCCACTCAACCCGTAAGGCCATCGTGGGTGAGGAAATCGGTCTGGACTTTGAACCAGAAGACATCCATATCATGCGTCTCAACGAAACTGAAGAAGAGTTCGATGCTCGTATCGAAGAATACGTAGAAATTGAAGAGCAAGAAGCAGGTCTGATCAATGCAATCGAGGAGGAAAGAGATGAAGAAAACAAGCTCTAAACTCTTTGTAGTGCCCTACATGCTTTGGATTGCCCTCTTTGTCCTGGCACCCTTGGTCTTGATTTTCGGACAATCCTTTTTCAACATCGAAGGCCAGTTCAGTATAGAAAATTATAAATCTTACTTTGCTTCACAAAACTTGACCTACCTCAAAATGAGCTTTAACTCCGTGCTTTATGCAGGAATTGTGACCTTTGTGACCCTCCTTATCAGCTATCCAACAGCCCTCTTTTTGACCCGTCTCAAGCACCGTCAACTCTGGCTCATGTTAATCATTCTGCCGACATGGATTAACCTGCTCCTCAAGGCCTATGCCTTTATCGGGATTTTTGGTCAAAATGGCTCTATTAACCAATTTTTGGAATTTATCGGAATTGGTTCGCAGCAGTTGCTCTTTACCGATTTCTCCTTTATCTTTGTCGCAAGCTACATCGAGCTTCCCTTTATGATTTTGCCGATTTTCAATGTCTTGGATGATATGGATAACAACCTCATCAATGCCAGCTATGACCTCGGTGCGACCAAGTGGGAGACTTTCCGTCATGTCATCTTCCCTCTATCGATGAATGGTGTGCGAAGTGGAGTTCAGTCGGTCTTTATTCCAAGCTTGAGTCTCTTCATGCTGACCCGTTTGATTGGTGGGAACCGTGTTATTACGCTGGGAACGGCTATTGAGCAGAACTTCCTGACAAATGACAACTACGGTATGGGTTCTACCATCGGTGTGATTCTCATTCTGACCATGTTCATCACCATGTGGGTGACCAAGGAAAGGAGAGAACGATGAAAAAATTTGCCAACCTTTATCTGGGACTGGTCTTTCTTGTCCTCTACCTGCCGATTTTTTACTTGATTGGCTACGCCTTTAATGCAGGCAACGACATGAACAGCTTTACAGGCTTTAGCTTGAGCCATTTTAAAACCATGTTTGGCGATGGTCGCCTTATGTTAATTGTGACCCAGACCTTTTTCTTGGCCTTCCTTTCAGCCTTGATAGCGACCATTATCGGGACTTTTGGAGCTATTTACATTTACCAGTCTCGTAAGAAATACCAAGAAGCCTTTCTATCACTCAATAATATCCTCATGGTTGCGCCTGACGTTATGATTGGTGCCAGCTTCTTGATTCTTTTTACTCAACTCAAGTTTTCACTTGGCTTTTTGACCGTTCTATCTAGTCACGTGGCTTTCTCGATTCCTATCGTGGTCTTGATGGTCTTGCCACGTCTCAAGGAAATGAACGGAGACATGATTCATGCGGCCTATGACCTTGGTGCCAGTCAATTTCAGATGTTCAAGGAAATCATGCTTCCTTACCTGACTCCGTCTATCATTGCAGGTTATTTCATGGCCTTTACCTATTCGCTAGATGACTTTGCCGTGACCTTCTTTGTAACGGGAAATGGCTTTTCAACCCTATCAGTCGAGATTTACTCTCGTGCTCGCAAGGGGATTTCCTTAGAAATCAATGCCCTGTCTGCCCTTGTCTTTCTCTTTAGTATTATCCTAGTTGTTGGATATTACTTTATCTCACGTGAGAAGGAGGAGCAAGCATGAAAAAACTCTATTCATTTTTAGCAGGAATTGTAGCGATTATCCTCGTCTTATGGGGAATTGCGACGCATCTAGACAGTAAAATCAATAGCCGAGATAGTCAAAAACTGGTTATCTATAACTGGGGTGACTATATCGATCCAGAACTCTTGGAGAAATTCACAGAAGAAACAGGAATCCAAGTACAGTACGAGACCTTTGATTCCAACGAAGCCATGTACACCAAGATTAAGCAGGGTGGAACGACCTACGATATTGCCATTCCTAGTGAATACATGATTAATAAGATGAAGGACGAAGACCTCTTGGTACCTCTTGACTATTCAAAACTTGAAGGTCTTGAAAATATCGGGCCAGAGTTCCTCAACCAGTCCTTTGACCCAGGCAATAAATTCTCTATCCCTTACTTCTGGGGAACCTTAGGAATTGTCTACAATGAAACCATGGTAGAGGAAGCACCTGAGCATTGGGATGATCTCTGGAAGCCAGAGTATAAAAACTCTATCATGCTTTTTGATGGGGCGCGTGAGGTATTGGGACTAGGACTCAATTCGCTCGGCTACAGCCTCAACTCCAAGGATACCCAGCAGTTAGAAGAGACAGTAGACAAACTCTACAAACTGACTCCAAATATCAAGGCTATTGTGGCGGACGAGATGAAGGGCTACATGATTCAGAATAACGCTGCTATCGGCGTGACCTTCTCTGGTGAAGCCAGCCAAATGCTAGAAAAAAATGAAAATCTACGCTATGTGGTACCAACTGAGGCCAGCAACCTTTGGTTTGACAATATGGTCATTCCCAAAACAGTTAAAAACCAAGATGCCGCCTATGCCTTTATCAACTTTATGTTGAAACCCGAAAATGCTCTTAAAAATGCGGAGTATGTCGGTTATTCAACTCCAAACCTACCAGCTAAGGAATTACTCCCAGAGGAGAAAAAAGAAGATAAGGCCTTCTATCCAGATGCTGAAACCATGAAACACTTAGAAGTTTATGAGAAATTTGACCATAAATGGACAGGAAAATATAGCGACCTCTTCCTACAGTTTAAAATGTATCGGAAGTAGTAGTTAGCAGTCACGAAACGAATCAGTCAAGCTGGTTCGTTTTTTATAGAAGTCATTTTTT
>NZ_JAPVZK010000031.1:0-22103 GCF_041432345.1 Streptococcus sp. 27098_8_103 | reverse complement strand
ACTTGACATTATAAGGAAAAAACCTTAAAATAAGCTGTTATTAAAATCAGCTAGAAGAGGTAATATATGAAAAAGCAATCACTCTTTTTTGTTCCAGGTATTATCCTGATTGGTGTTTCCTTGCGGACTCCTTTTACTGTTTTACCCATTATTTTGGGAGATATTTCTCAAGGGCTCGGAGTAGAAGTTAGTTCGCTTGGTGTATTGACCAGTCTTCCTCTCCTCATGTTTACCCTCTTCTCGCTATTTTCTACCCGACTGGCTCAAAAAATCGGCTTGGAGCATCTCTTTACCTATAGCCTTTTCTTCTTGACCATCGGTTCTCTCATTCGACTAATCAATCTGCCCCTGCTCTATCTAGGAACCTTGATGGTTGGGGCAAGTATCGCAGTCATTAATGTTCTGCTTCCTAGTCTTATCCAAGCCAATCAACCAAAGAAAATTGGTTTTCTGACTACCTTATATGTAACCTCTATGGGGATTGCAACGGCTCTGGCCTCCTATCTGGCTGTGCCTATTACACAAGCCAGTTCTTGGAAAGGACTTATCATCCTCCTCACCCTGCTCTGCCTAGCAACTTTTTTGGTCTGGTTGCCTAATCACCGCTATAATCACAGACTGGCTCCACAAACCAAACAAAAAAGCAAAACAAAGGTCATGCATAATAAACAGGTCTGGGCAGTGATTGTCTTTGCAGGTTTTCAATCCTTGCTCTTTTACACCGCTATGACCTGGCTACCTACCATGGCCATCCATGCAGGCCTATCCAGTCACGAAGCTGGCTTGCTAACCTCTATCTTCTCCCTGATTAGCATTCCTTTTTCAATGACTATCCCAAGCCTGACAACCAGCTTGTCTACTCGCAACCGTCAGCTCATGCTCACTCTGGTTTCACTGGCTGGCGTGGTCGGTATTTCCATGCTCTTTTTCCCAATCGGTAATTTCTTTTACTGGCTTGCCATCCATATCCTCATCGGAACCGCGACCAGCGCCCTCTTCCCCTATCTCATGGTCAACTTTTCACTCAAGACAAGCGCCCCTGAAAAGACTGCACAATTGTCTGGTTTATCTCAAACAGGAGGCTATATCCTAGCAGCCTTTGGGCCAACCCTCTTTGGTTACAGTTTTGACCTTTTCCACTCTTGGGTGCCAGCTGTAGCTGCCCTCTTACTCGTCGATATCCTGATGACTGTGGCCCTCTTTACAGTGGACAGAGCTGATAAAATCCTTTAAACTTCTAGTTTTTCCTAGAAGTTTTTTATATATAAAAATTTTACACATTTCTCTTGACAGGGCTTTCATTTAGATGTACAATGTATGTGTAGAAAAATTATATATAAAAATCTTACACATTAGAAAAGGAGGTTCCCCATGTACTTTCCAACATCCTCTGCCTTGATTGAATTTCTCATCTTGGCTGTACTGGAGCAGGATGATTCTTATGGTTATGAGATTAGCCAAACCATTAAGCTGATCGCTAATATCAAAGAATCTACACTCTATCCTATCCTAAAAAAATTGGAAGGCAATAGCTTTCTGACAACCTATTCTAGAGAGTTCCAAGGTCGCATGCGCAAATACTACTCCTTGACAAATGGTGGTATAGAACAGCTCGTGACCCTAAAAGATGAATGGGCACTCTATACAGACACCATCAATGGCATCATAGAAGGGAGTATCCGCCATGACAAGAACTGAATACCTGACTCAGCTAGAACTTTATCTCAAAAAACTGCCTCAGGCTGACCAAATTGAAGCCATGGACTATTTCAGGGAACTCTTTGACGATGCTGGAGTCGAGGGAGAAGAAGAACTCATCGCTAGTTTAGGAACTCCTAAGGAAGCAGCTCACGAAGTCCTCTCCAATCTTCTCGATAAAAAAATTAATGAGGCACCCGCTCAAAAGAATAACCGACAAATTTTGCATATCGCCTTGTTAGCTCTCCTTGCAGCACCCATCGGTATTCCTCTGGGAATCGCCATCCTCGTGTCCCTGTTCGCAATCCTTGTGGCAGCCTTGACTGTCATTATAGCTTTCTTTGCGGTTTCTATACTTGGTATCATCGGCGGATTCCTATTCTTAGTTGAAAGTTTCACTGTCCTAGCCCAAGCCAAATCAGCCTTTATCTTGATTTTCGGTTCTGGTTTACTAGCTATCGGTGCTTCTTCGCTAGTTTTATTAGGTATTTCCTATGTAGCTCGCTTCTTCGGCCTACTCATTGTTCGCCTGGTGCAATTTGTTCTTAAAAAAGGAAAGAGAGGTGACCAGCATGCGTAAATTGACAAAAGGATTTCTCATTTTTGGTGTGGTGACTACCGTTATCGGCTTTGTCCTGCTCTTTGTAGGCATCCAATCTGACGGAATTAAGAGCCTACTGGCCATGTCCAAAGAACCTGTCTATGATAGCCGTACGGAAGAGCTAACCTTTGGCAAGGAAGTCGAAAACCTAGAGATCACTCTCCACCAACACGCGCTGACCATCACAGACTCTTTCGATGATCAAATCCACATTTCTTATCATCCATCTATTTCTGCTAACCATGATCTTATCACAAATCAGAACGATAAAACGCTGAGCCTCACTGATAAGAAACTGTCTGAAACTCCATTTCTCTCTTCTGGAATTGGCGGGATTCTCCATATCGCAAGCAACTACTCTCGTCGTTTTGAAGAAGTTATTCTCCAATTGCCAAAAGGGAGAACTCTAAAAAGAATCAACATCTCAGCCAATCGCGGTCAAACCAGTATCACCAATGCCAGCCTTGAAAATGCGACCCTCAATACCAATAATGGCTATCTCCTCCGAATTGAAGGAAGTCGTATCAAAAACAGTAAACTCACAACACAAAATATTATCAATATCTTTGATACAGACCTTACAGATAGTCAGCTAGAGTCAACAAAACATCACATCCACGCTGAAAATATCCAAGTACATGGTAAGGTGGAATTGGTAGCGAAAACAGACCTACAACTGCTACTTTCCGAAGAAGAAAAACAAAGAATCAACTTAGATCTTTCAACAAAACATGGTTCTATTCTTCATTTTGTGAGAGAAGGAAGACATTCATTTAACAACAAAGAAAACAAAGATGAACGATTAAGCAATCCTTATAAAACAGAAAAAGCAGATGCAAAAGATCAACTCATGGCAAGAGCAGAACAGGATATCTATCTACTCAAATCAGAGGAACACGAGTCTTCTTCTAGAAATCATTGAAAAAAGCGCTTACATCTGCTACTATGGAAGCATATTTATCTAACTAAAAAGGAGGTTCTACCATGAAACAAGAATGGTTTGAAAGTAATGATTTTGTAAAAACAACAAGCAAGAACAAGCCTGAAGAGCAAGCTCAAGAGGTTGCAGACAAGGCTGAAGAAAGGATAGCTGATCTCGATACACCAATTGAAAAAAATACTCAAGTAGATGAGGACGTCTCTCAAGCTGAAGTCGAACTTGAAAGCCAGCAAGAAGAGAAAATTGAAACGCCTGAAAACGGTGAAGCGAGAACAGAAATAGAAGAAAAGAAAGCATTAGATTCTACTGAGGAAGAGCCAGACCTTTCTAAAGAAACAGAAAAAGTCACTATAGCTGAAGAGAGTCAAGAAGCACTTCCTCAGCAAAAACCAACCACGAAAGAGCCCCTTCTTATCAGTCAATCCTTAGAAAGTCCCTATATCCCCGACCAAGTTCCAAAATCTACGGATAAATGGAAAGAGCAAGCGCTTGATTTTTGGTCTTGGCTAGTGGAAGCAATCAAATCTCCTACGAGCAAGCTTGAAACAAGTAACACACACAGTTACACAGCCTTTCTCTTACTCATTCTGTTTTCTGCATCTTCCTTTTTCTTTAGTATCTACCACATCAAACATGCTTACTATGGACATATAGCAACTATGCATAATCACTTCCCTGAACAATTTGCTTCATTAAATCTCTTTTCGATTATCTCTATCCTAGTAGCAACAACACTCTTCTTCTTTTCATTCCTCTTGGGTAGTTTCGTTGTGAGACGATTTATCCACCAGGAAAAAGACTGGACGCTAGAAAAGGTTCTCCAACAGTATAGTCAACTCTTGGCAATCCCAATCTTCCTCACTGCTATTGCTAGTTTCTTTGCTTTCTTTGATAGCCTACGATTTACAGCCCTCTTGTGTGTGATTAGCATTGGAATCATTCTACTTGCTAGCCTCCATATCATTACAAGACCAAGTCAAGCAAGTGAAACCGACTCCTTCTATCAATTATTCTTGTCTGTCCTTGTGAACGGAGTCATTATCCTCCTCTTCTTTGTAGCTGAAGTCGCACTGATTGGGAATTACCTTCGTATCTTAGCCTTTCTTTAAACTTCAATCCTGTCTTTCATGGCAGGATTTTTTATATGTAAAAAAGCAAGTCAATTGACCTGCTTTACTTTTCTTGTGCTAATGTTTTAAAATCTTGTCCTAGGATGGGTTGCACTTCTAATTGATTGGCATCTAGTTGGTGGTAAGATGCTGATGGTAGTGACTCTAGGAATTTTGCATAGTTCAAGCGAGCAATGGCTTCATAGTCTTCTTGTTTAGAGCCGTCTCCTGTGATTTGAACCAAGTCAATCTCCCATTGGACTTCCTTATCCACCAATTGCTCAATATAGGCTGCAGGCACAAATGGTTCTCTCGGTAACACTGTCTTGACGCCTTGAGCCAGATGGTAAACACCATGCACTTGGCCTTCTCCATCCTGATAGAAGGAAACTCTTGCAAAGTAAGCATCGGTCTCTTGAACCGCACGTACACGTGCTTCAAATTGAGCCAAGCCATCTGCCTCTAAAAAGTTTTTCAAGTCCTCATGACTAAAGAAAACAGGATTAAAAATTCCTTGGCAAATCGTAAAACGAGCTGCATTATCTGTCAGATGGGCTTGAAGACTTGCTTGGAAATAAGCTTCAAAATCAAAACCATCTAGTCCTTCAATCTCAGTTCCTGTGTAAGCAAGCAGGGCATCTAAAAATGATTTGATAATCTGCCAGTCTGTCTTCGTGAGTAGGTCAGGAAGATCGACACGGTAAGCCTTTTGACCATCAGCATAACTGACTTTAAAGAGAAATTGCGATTGCCCCACTATCGCACACTCGATATACTCAAGACGATTAAGAGGCTGACGCAGATAGACTGCATCATAGCTATGTGACTCCAAGCCATTTACCAAGGCCAAGAGCGACTTGGCAGTCAAAATTTCCTGTTCTCCTAAAATGCTCTGTTTATTTGGAATAAAAAATGTTTTCACCATAATTGGACTCCTTTGAAATCGTTTACACATAGTATACCCTATTTTTCTGAAAGATACAGAAACAAACTTTGGATTTTTGAGTACAAAGCATAGAAAAACAGCCCCTGAGGACTGTTTAATATTATACTGTAGCTGCTTGATCCAAGCTTTCACCGATAGCGGCTAGGCGCTCGACAACTTCAGCTTGTGTCAATTCATGTTCTGAAACATAGCGGTTACGTGGGTGAACACGGCACTCGTGTGAACATCCACGAAGGTACTTGTCTTCATTTTCTTCTGATGTCAAGATACGACGGTTACAGAATGGATTTCCACAGTTGACATAACGTTCACATGGTGTTCCATCAAACCAGTCTTTTCCTACGATAGTTGGGTTGACATGGTTAACATCTACGGCAATACGCTCGTCAAAGACGTACATTTTCCCATCCCAAAGTTCACCTTGGACTTCTGGGTCTTTACCGTAAGTTGCAATTCCTCCGTGCAATTGGCCGACATCTTTGTAGCCTTCACGGACCATCCAGCCTGAGAATTTCTCACAGCGAACACCACCTGTACAGTAAACCACGACGCGCTTGTCCATGAATTTTTCCTTATTATCACGAACCCACTGTGGCAACTCACGGAAGTTGCGGATATCTGGGCGGATAGCCCCACGGAAATGTCCTAGGTCATACTCATAATCGTTACGTGTGTCAAGGACAACGGTATCTTCGTCAAGAAGGGCTTCTTTGAACTCTTTTGGAGACAAGTAGGCACCTGTTGTTTCAAGTGGGTTGATGTCGTTGTCAAAGTCGTTGTCTTCCAAACCAAGGTGGACAATCTCTTTCTTGTAGCGAACAAACATCTTCTTGAAGGCTTGTTCACTTTCTTCGTCAATCTTGAACCAGAGGTCTTCCATGCCTGGGAGGCTGTGAACGTAGTCCATGTATTTTTGAGTTGTCTCATAATCCCCTGAAACTGTTCCGTTAATTCCCTCGTCAGCGACTAGGATACGGCCTTTAAGGCCGATTGATTTACAGAAAGCCAAGTGGTCTGCAGCAAATTGCTCTGCATTTTCAATTGGAGTGTAAAGGTAGTAAAGTAAGACACGAATATCTTTTGCCATAAGATTTGTTCTCTTTTCTATTCTTAAATTTTCAGAATTTTTCATCTAACTATACTAGTATACCTGCTTGAGAAAACGAATGCAATTTATTTGACTGGAAATTGTAGAAAGTGGCCTGTCCCTGCACTTCATCAGTAACCATAGCGAATAGCAGATAATTCTCTCAATTTTTTGATCTGCTCAGCTTGACTTTCTGATAAACTTAGCTTGTTATCAATCAATACGCGCGCAAAGTCAACGTTCATTTGACTCAAAATAAATGGAGTAGAGGTCCCATCGTCCTCTAATCGTCTTTTATAACTCACTAACAGATTTTTCAAGGGAGCAAGTTGAGGTGTATCCTTTATATCTTCCAATAGATGATCTATGATTGTCATGGCTTCACAACGTCTTTCGTTGCCTCCAGCAAACCATTTTAATGGTGTCATTCTCATTTTCCTCCTTAAATTGAAAAGCTATCATTCCTAACTCTCGCGCCAGTATTTACCCAAACACCCTGTGTAAAAAAGTCAGCAAAAATGGTAATGTTGCGAAAATATTATTAATCACATGCACCGCATAGGATGGATAAATGCTCTTGGTATAGCGGGTCAAACTAGCAAAGATGATGCCAGATGTTGCAAAGACGAAGATATCTAACAGACTAGGCAGACTCAAAAAATGAGGAAGAGCAAACAAAATGGAAGGAAGAAGCAAATCAAGGCCAAATCTAGAATGCTTAAAGAAGGCGTGTTGCAGTAATCCTCTATAGATCAGCTCTTCCATAAGTGGAGTCAGAAAGAACAGGGTTATGTAGATACCCAACTCAGCAAAGTTAGTCTCACTATAACCTATCAATACGGCCCAACCTTCAGCAGTTGACTGAACATGTTTAGCTGTCTGAACGTTAAAAGAGATATAGAGCACTACCACTAGTACTGTCAAAATCGAATACCAAAGCCATTTTTTTCTCGGAATGCGAAAGAGATAACCATGGCCTGTCGTAACCAGAATCCAAATCATGACTCCGCTAAATAGCAAACTCAAGATATTTTGAATCCAGAAGAAATTGCCAATCTGGGAAGAAAATTGCCAATAATTTTGGACAATAAGCGTCAGCTGAGAAAGACCAAATACAAAAAATAGGTAAGAGAAAACTGCACTTATTTTGAGTAAAAGCTGATACTTCTTCATGTGAACCCTCCTTTCTAAAATCGGAACATCTCTAATATAAGCTATATTTTCCTAAATCTTTACTCCAAATCCTAAATGTTACTTGATATTTCCTGAATGGTTAAATAGTGATAAGAAAACATGGATATCTATGTTCTTGTTTCAAAAAATCACTGCCTCCCCAAACAAACCTGAGGAAAACAGTGATCACATTTTTAGGAATTAGGAATGAATACACGAAATCAATTGATCTTATGATTTTTTGTTTTTCAAGAATTCATCGTATTGTTTTTGCATTTCGTTCAATACTTTTTCGTAAGCACCTTCAGATTTCAATTTTCCCATCAATTCTGGAATAGCTTTATCTGGGTCTACAGTACCAGTGTTGATAGCTGTATCGAATTGTTGCATTGTGTTAGAGATTGCTGAGATTTCAGATTTCACATTGTCAGTGTTAAAGATGAATCCAAGCGCTGGAGATTCTTTAGCTTCTGCCAATTGTTTCTTAGAATCTGCAATTTGTTGATCTGTAACGTTTTCGTTGATGTAAAGGATCCAGTTGTTACCAGTGTTCCATCCACCCATGTGAGTGTTTCCTTTGTAGCCATCAAGTACTTTAACACGGTTTTCTTTTCCTTCAATTTTCTCCCAGTTCTTGCCTTCTGGACCGTAAACAAGACCGTTCAAGAGTTCTGCGTTAGTGTTCAAGAGGTTCAACACTTCCATTGATTTTTCTTTGTTCTTAGAGTTATTTGAGATAACAAAGTTAGCAACTTGTGTTGTTTGGTTTTTCTTGATGAAGTTAGTGATTGGTTTGATTTGGATATCTTTGTTCGCAACACGTGAAAGCAAGCTGTTACCATAGTCAGCTGGTCCTACTGTTTCTTCACGAACGAACCAAGTATCTTGTTGAAGGTCAAATGAAGTATCGCTTGTTGCTACATCTTTTGGAATGTATCCAGCTTCATAGAATTTGTGAAGAGTCTTCAAGTGTTCTTTAAAGCGAGGCACTTCGTAACGGTTTACGATCTTAGTAGTGTCCCCTTCAAGGTCGATAACGAATGGAAGTCCGTTTGGAACTGGGTAGTCAAAGTTATCAGATGGGATGAAGTTCTTAGTAACCGCAAATGGCACTACATCTGGAGCTTTTTCTTTGATTTGTTTCAAGACTGGTTCAAGTGTTTCATATGAAGTGACACCTGAAATATCGATACCGTATTTAGCAAGAAGAGTTCCGTTGAAGGCGAAGTTTTGAGATGATGCAACGTTGGCTGCAACTGGAACTGCGTAAATTTTACCGTTAATGCTGTTACCTTTGATGTAAGCTGGGTCAAGTGCTTTATAAAGCTCTGCCCCTTCTTTCTTATACAAGTCAGTCAAGTCAGCATAGGCACCTTTTTGAGCATTTACAACATAGTTAGATGCAAAGGCGATATCGTAGTTTTCACCAGATGATGTGATAACTGACATTTTCTTATCATAGTCACCCCATCCAAGATATTGGATATCCAATTTAGCACCAACTTTTTCACCGATGATTTTGTTAGCATTTTCTAGCAATTCATCTAAGTTATCTGGTTTGTCACCGATTTGGTACATTTTGATAACAGTTTTTTCACCTGAAGCTGAGTCAGCAGCTTTTTTACTGTTACCTGAAAGGTTTCCACAAGCAGCGAGACCAGCAGCCAAAGCGACTACGCTAGCAGATGCAAAAGCATATTTTTTCCAGTTTTTCATGACAAAAACTCCTTTTTTTATTTTTAAACTTATAAACAATGTAATGATCTTAACTTCACGCAAGGGAAGTTTGGAAATGAGAAATGATTTTTCTCAACAAGCACTATTCTTTCACACCACCGATAGTCAAACCTTTTACAAAGTAGCGTTGGAAGAATGGATACAAAATCGCGATTGGAAGTGTTGCAACCACAACCATGGCCATACGTCCTGTTTCTTTCGGTAGAGCAACTCCCAGTTGACCAGACAGGCCGACTGCTTTGGCGATGTAATCCATATTTTGTTGGATTTGCATGAGCAAATATTGCAATGGATACAAGTTGTCACTCTTGATATAAAGAAGGGCGTTGAACCAGTCATTCCAGAAACCAAGAGCTGTTAAGAGCGTGATGGTTGCGATACCTGGTAGTGACAATGGCAAACAGATTTGGAAGAAGATCCGGGCCTCACTAGCACCATCGATACGAGCGGATTCTAGAATAGCTTCTGGAATGGTCTTCTTGAAGAAGGAACGCATCAAGATGATGTTAAATGGTGAGAGAAGCATTGGAACAATCAAGGCCCAAACTGTATCACCAAGTTGAAGTAAACGAGTGACCACGATATAGCCCGGTACCAAACCCGCGTTAAACAACATACTAAGAAGGGCAAAAATCGTAAAGAATCTGCGATACTTAAAGGTTGTCCGTGAAATAGCGTAGGCATAAGTTGTTGTGATAAAAACGTTTGTGATAGTCCCCACCACTGTTACAAAGACTGAGATGAAGAGGGCTTGGAGAATTTTATCCTTAAACTGTGCCAAAAACTCAAAACCGTCTAATCCAAATTGAGATGGGAAGAAGCTATATCCATTTTGGAGGATACTCTTTTCATCTGTCACCGAAATAACGATAACGAATACAAAAGGTAGGATACAAGAAAGGGCAACCAAACCAGAAATGGTACTAAAGAAGATATCTGCTTTCTTACTGAAGGAGTGAATGCCGACATTATCAATTTTTTCTTTTTTAATTTTCTTTTCTGCCATATTCTCCTCCTTTCTAGAACAAGGCTGAGTTTGGATCAACTCGTCTTGCCAGTAAGTTTGATAGGATAACCAGAATCAAGCCGACAACTGATTGGTAGAGACCTGCTGCTGAAGCCATCCCGATATCCGCTGTCTGAGTCAAACCGTTATAAACATATACGTCCAAGACGTTGGTTACATTATAAAGCTGACCAGCATTGTGGGGGATTTGGTAGAAGAGACCAAAGTCTGCACGGAAGATGTTTCCGACTGCAAGGATGGTCAATACAGTTACCAATGGTGTCAACTGCGGAATAGTTACATTGCGAATTCGTTGCCATTTGCTAGCCCCGTCCACTGTCGCTGCTTCGTAGTAGGTTGGATCAATTCCCATGATTGTCGCATAGTACATGACACTGCTATATCCAAAGCCTTTCCAAATACCAAGGAAAAGTAGGAGATAAGGCCAAATACCCAAGTCAGCGTAGAAATTGATTTCCTTCATTCCGATAGATTCTAGGAAATGGTTGAACACACCTTTGTCAATGTTTAGGAAGGCATCTGTAAAAAAACTGATGATAACCCAAGACAAGAAGTAAGGGAACAACATGGAAGTTTGGAAGATCTTAACCATTCTCTTAGAACGGAGTTCACTTAAGATGATAGCAATCCCTACAGATACAATCAAACCGATAAAGATAAAGCCGAGATTGTAGAGGACAGTATTTCGAGTGATGATAAAGGCGTCTTTTGAACTAAACAAGAATCTGAAATTATCGAGTCCGACCCATTTACTATTCACGATACTATCTATAAATCCATTACTGGTCATGTGGTAGTCTTTAAAGGCAACCACGTTCCCAAATACTGGAATGTAGAAGAATAGAATCAACCAGAGTGCCCCCGGCAAAACCATTAAGAGAAAGATCCAGTTGTCTCTCAAGGTTTTTGAAAACTTATTCATAATTTCCTCCCTTTTTTATTTTGATATCCATCTAAAAATTCCTTTTTAGACTTTTGATAACGATTACATTATTAGTATACTCCTATTTGCAGGTTAGGTTAAACTACTAATTATAGAAAAAACTCCACAAATTATTTTATGTGGAGTACTTTTTAAGAAAGGGATGTTTCACGAGAAACACTCTGAGTAAGGCAAGGTGTTCTTGTTTTTTATGTCGTGTAAATGGTTGAAGCTGTCGCAATGGTATGCCACTGGTTGGCTGTTGTGGCTGCGAAATCCTTGTCTGCGTAGAAGTCTGTAAATGGCAGGATTTCCACTTCTAACTCATCGATACGGTCCAGCTGACCAGCCAGATAAGCCTCAATACGACTTTCTGCGCGTTTGATGCGTTGCAAGAGTCCGCCCATACGGATATCGACCGTATCCAAACCAAAGACCTTGTTTTCTTTCAGCCATTGGTGGCTAAAGAGGGCATGGAAGTGTTCGATTTGGCTTCTGAGTTCTGGTAATTCTTGTCTGGCGATTTCTTGTAGGCTTTCCTTATCATCCACTTGATAGGCTTGACGAATGCGTCGTCCCACATCCACTTTGCTACTTAAAATCTGGTTCAACTGGGCCTGAGTTTCAAAGAGGTAGGCATAGTTGGCAGCTTTTTCTTTAATGTTAGCAAGCGTCTCAGCAGCCTGAGCGAAGTGCGGTTTGTCCTGTTCAGGTGTCATGTGCTGGTCAAGTATCGGACAGAGAACATCCTGATAAAAGACATAGCGGTTGGGATTGATGCCACTGAGATTGCCTGGTAGGTCTGGTAAAAGGTTGGCTAGGTCAATCTGCATGAAATCCTCAACTGATAGACCTGTATTAGTCTTGAAATGATCAGACAAACGGTCTAGGTCATTGCGATAGCTGAGTTCTGCCCAGATTTGCAAGCTTGGTAGGATAGAGAATTGGGCTGTTTCCCCACCATTATCCCCCCAACCCGTTACAATGACTTCTTTTATCTCATTGGCACGGCAGGCTTTATTAGCCTCAATAGCTACTAGACGGCTGAAATGGTTATTGGGTGTGAAACCAATCCACTTCCAAGCACCTCCTGCAAAGGCAAGGTCATGGCTAATCTTGTGATGGTTGCGGAAATTGCGATTGTATTTTTCCTCGCTATCCTGATAATAGTCCCAGTAAACCAAGGTTACACGGTCTTTGAGACGGTCTAGGTAGACACGAGTTTCCTCTGGAATTTCCACATCACGGTCGTACTGGCCATCTGCTGACATAAGTTTAAAGAACATATCACTCCACATCTGGCAGTGGAAACCATATTTGTCAGCAATATCCAGCACGCGTTCCAAGTGTTGGCACATGAGGAGACTACGATCCACAACACCGTTCAGAATCAAGTAGCGTCCCAAACCAACCAAGTGGGCTTCGTCCATCCCGATATTGACCTTGCGAGTTTGTAGTTTAGACAGGGTAGCAAACATGCCATCAATCAGGTCATAAACCTTTTCTTCGCCGATAAGAAGAATATCCTCCACATCACGGAGCTCCTGGACTTCTTTGACACCCCATTTGACAAAGGCTGACAAGTGAGCCAAGGTCTGGATACATGGCACAAAGGTCATGTCAAACTGCTGGGCATAGGCTTCGATCTCCTGCAACTCCTCAGCCGAGTAGGCTCCACGGAAATAGCCAAAATAAGGCTGCCCCTCAATCTGGTAGGTGTCTTCCATGTAAAGCTCAAAGGTTGAGTAGCCCATGAGAGCCAAGACCTCAATCATCTGCTTGGCAGAAGCCACATTCAGCACCGCATTTCGAGAACAGTCTGCCATATAAGCCAAATCTTCATAAGCTGCTTGTTCCTCAATCTCTACCTTGTCACCTTCTGCTAGGGATGTTGCCAATAGGGACAAGGCACGATAAAGTTGGTGAGGTTTGCGATAGGTTAGTTGATAGTGGCCACCCTCACCCTTGATAGAGATAGAGGCTTGGTCAGACTGAGCGACAGCTACCTCTACATCTGGTAGAAAAATGTGTTTTTTTAATACTTCAATAGCTTGCGCTTGTTTGTCACTAATTCCTGTAAATCTTACCATTGGTTTTCCTCCTGTAGCCAGTTGACAAGGGCACCGTAGAGATTGGCATCTGCATGATAGGTGCAGGCCTGGATAACAGGTGCGACTGTGTATTCTTCGTAGGTATCGACAAAATAATCAACAGCCTTCTTGACACCTTGAATAAAATCTGGATTTTGACTGATAGAGCCTCCCAGGCTGATGACATCTGGATCAATAAGATATTGGATATTGAGCAAGCCTTGCGCTATATTACGATTCATGCGCTCGATAGCTTCTTGACAAAGGGTATTTCCTGCTTCGGCCTCTTGGTAAATCTTGCGACCGTCCCAATCAGTCTGACCAGATTTTTCAATCACGTAGCGTACCATATTCCCAGTTGACGCTAGTTGCGACCAGTTGTTGAGCTTTTCAGCAGGGGCAAGGGTGGTCATGTAGCCAAATTCTCCACCCAGGCCATGGCGACCTCGATGAAGTCTACCATTGATAATCATGGCTCCGCCAATCCCTGTCCCAATCACGACACAGGCTGCATTTTCAAATTCTGGATGAGCCAGTAATTCACTGAGTCCAACGCAGTTGGCATCATTTTCTAGATGGACAGGAATCTGATAAGAGCTAAGCGCCTCATACCAAGAAAATCCGTGAATATAGGGCACCGCACTGAAGCCATCAATCACACCTGTCTCTTGATTGACCGCGCCTGGAACGCTCATAGCAATCCCGCTATAATCCTGCTCTGACAAGCGCTGGTCTAACCAAGCTAGTAAATCCTCCAAGTTTTCAGGCGTTGAGATACTTGTCTTATCTAGTATTTTCCCATCAGGAGTCAGACTGGCAAACTTAATTCCAGTTCCTCCGATATCAATCGTTGCAATGGTCATTGTTTTTACCATAAAAAGGGGCGAATCAGCAGTTAGTTCTTACCTTTTCGCCCCTCCTTTCTTTTTATGTTTACTCTTTGAAATTAAATTTCTTCTTTTTTGATGAATTCTGTACGAATCTCTTGTGGTGAAATGAGGCCTCTATGAACTGGGTATGGTCGTTCAAGTAGGTCAAGGAAGAGATGTTGACTTTCCGGTACACGCACATTTTCACTACACATATTGTAGTAACGAAGAACATAGCCTTCTTCATTTTCAGCTACCTTAAAGGCTGTTGGACAGATTTGCGGTATGCTGAGAACAGAATGGCTCAAGAGGCTACCAGTCGCAGCCACGCTTCCTTCTTGTTTAGCAAGCTGAAGGCTGGTAAACGGTGTCTGCAAGGCCTTAGCACGACGGAAAGCTGAGAAGCGTTCTTGGACTTGGTGGCATTCAAGCGCAAACTCGACTTCAAACTCACGCAAGCATTGTGCTTCTGGTGTTGGGAAGTAACCCCAGTCACCTAGCTCACCTGTTGCACGCAAAATAGTCACTGCAATGGTGTCGTCTCCAAGGATTTCGTATTCATTCAATCCCTTGTTGGATACAGTCACACCTTTTTCATCGTCATACAGACTAACAAAGGCTTGTTGGTGTTGAGGATTTTCAGGATTTTCCCATGAAGCAGCTGGTTTGTTTGGTCGTGTCACCACCTCATAGATGCTTTCAGAATCATTACTTGGACGCGTGTTATGAGTCTTAACCAAGAGACGGATACGATGATCTTTGGCAGTGTTGGTAAAGCGAGTCTTGCAACGGATTTGTGGATTGTCAACGAAGACAGTCAACTCAGTTTCCAGAGGAATGCTTGTCAATTCTTCTGAACGTCCCGCCTCACGCTTCATAAACTCGATGATACCTTTTTGCTCTTCTTCTAGCTTTTCATCTGCACTGACAGGCACAGTCAATTCATGTTTGAGCAAAATCTTAGCGTAGCGAGCTGTGTTTTCCAAGACCTCGTAGCCCTTAAGCTCTGCATAGATTGGCTCTGTTCCTTTTGGTTGGAAATAGATATACTCGTTTCCGATGTCACCACGGTCTTCGAAGCGGATAAAGTCTTCATAGGCTTCGTGAGTTGTCTTGTCATAGACTGTGATGTTGTCATCCACACTCACCGTTACAAATGGCGTATCAATCACTCCGTTTTGGTAAATACCGTCGCGGTGTTCTTGCTCTCCTTCCAGCAATTGGAAGGTTGTCCAAGAAAGTGGCGCTAGGTGAACTGGAGTGGTCACGCGCACTTGTCGAGCAATACGAGCTTGGCGGAACTTGTCTTTTGGTAAATCGTACTCAAAATTAGCTCCGAGGTCTTCGATTTTAGCCTCTACAGGACGACCATCCAAGTCCTCCACACGATAGCTTGGCAAGATAAGAGCAGCCATCTTCTTGTAGCCTTCTGTTGGGTGCAATTCCTTGAAATCACAAGTCGCAACATCAATCACTGTGCTGACAGTATCAACCTTATCATGCAAACCTGTGTTAATGACAGTAAAGAGATAATCACTTTGAGCCTTAGACGTAGCGATTTTACCCTTCCATTCGTTAAGAAGATTGCCCTTAACAAAGTTTCCGACTTGATTGACCTTGGCAAAACGCGTTTCCATCTCGCGGTGAACTTCGTCCACGCTACAGCCACAGATGCTATCATGTGGCGCATTCTGCAAAAGTGTTTTCCAAGCATAGGTCAACTGATCCTTGTGGTTATGACCCCCAGTGATAATCGTCAAGGGTTCTACAACTTGCTCTAAGAGGTTGCTATTTTCTTGGAAGGATTGTTTGAGATAAATACGAGATGAAGAAGTGTTGGCAAGTGTGTACCAACCATCTGTTTCCTGACTGGTCAACTCACCTGTAACCGTTGATAATTGCTCTGGTAGGGCACTTCCCACGGCTTGGACATATTCATCAAAAGAACTATGAACAAAGGTTACATCTGGGAAGAGTTCATTTGCCACACGAATGGCTTCACTCAGATTTTTCTGGACAGGCTGATGGTCACAGCCGTTCATCATCAACCATTGGTTGGTCGAAGCATAGTCACGCACGTCTGCCAGTTTTTGTTTCCAGAAGGTCAAGGCCTCGTCTTTATCAACTGGAATTTCATTCCCATTACTATACCAGTTGGCAAAGAGGATACCGAGGACACGACTACCATCCGCACCCTGCCAGTACATTTCTGAAAACTGGGAAGTAAACTGCTCATCTTCGAGAACTTGGTTGTCAAATCCAATCGGCTTCACACCACGACCAAAGGCTGCCACGTGAATGCCTGATTTTTGAAGGATTTGAGGAGCTTGCCCCATATTTCCAAAGGTATCTGGGAAGTAACCAACCTGAGTTGATTTGCCCCATTTTGCAGTTTCTTGCTGACCAATAAGAGTATTGCGGACATTGGCTTCACTTGAAATCAAGTAATCATCCTGCAAGATGTAAAAAGGACCAATTTTAAGTTTGCCTTCGTCGATGTATCGTTGGACTTTGTCGCGATTTTCAGGGCGAATCTCCAAGTAGTCATCAAGGACAATGGTTTGACCATCCAAGTGGAAGCTCTTGAACTCAGGGTCATTTTCAAAGAGATCAAAGAGATTGTCAAATAATTCCACCAACTGCATACGGTGGCTTTCAAAAGGCAAGTACCACTCACGATCCCAGTGACTATGTGAGATAATATGTACGACAACATTTTCCATGAAGTAAAACCTCATTCTAAATTTAAATTTTTATTGTTAACGTTTTAAATGTAAATTTGTGATTCTTTCCAAGAATCAGTTACGCTAAAGCATGTTCCTTAGCGGATATCCAAGTAATCCAAGACCAATTCACAGAACATCATGTTAGCCCAAGAGAACCATTCACGAGAGTAGAGAGTTGGGTCGTCCACGTGGAAGCTTTCGTGCATGACACCTGTACCACCATCGCAAGCAACCAGCTGATCCAACAAGAATTTCTTCTCTGCCTTATCTCTTGTTGTCAAACCTTGGATAGAAAGGGCGATTGGCCAGATATAGCGATAGAAGGTATGAGAACTTCCGAGACCGCTAGCGTATTCTCCTTGGTAGAAGTATGGATTTTCAGGGCTCAGAATGGTACGACGAGTTGCTTGATAGACTTCGTCGTTGATATCGCAGTAGCCCAGATAAGGCGCAGCCAACAAACTTGGTACGTTTGGATCATCCATGATGCTGGCATTTCCTAGGCCATCCACTTCAAAGGCATAAATCTTTTCGCCCTTGCTGTTGCTTGTGTAGGCGTAGTTTTCGATACCTTCTTGGATTTCCGCTTTGAGACGCTTAGCATCAGCAATAACACTCTCGCTATCAGCTAGGTCTAGTTCTGCAAAGATTTCTTGAACATACCCCAAAACAACAACTGCAAACATATTTGACGGAATCAAGTAACTATACTGACAACAGTCATCACTCGGACGAAAGGCTGACCAAGTCATACCTGTCACTGCAAAGTCAGGGCCAAATCCATCATTTACCAAGGTGTCTTCCTTACGGTCCGTATCTCGGACAAAACGATAAGGAGAGTTCTTGTGGTCTTGTTCCACTGTCCACAGATGGAGAATTTCCTTAGTCGCTGCGACAAAAGTCTCATCAAACTGGCTAGTCTCGCCAGTCTCTTTCCAGAGGAGATAAGCCAACTGCAAAGGATAGCAAAGCGAGTCCACCTCATACTTGCGTTCCCAAATCCAGCCATTAAGGTCTGTGTGGTCGGTCTCGTGGTGCCCCTTCCAGTTTTCCTCAATGTTAAAGGAATTGGCATAAGGATCCTTGAGTACCAAGGTCATCTGACGTTTGACCAAACCTGCAATGGTCTGACGCAGGAGGGGATCTCTTTTAGCCACATGCAGGTAGGGTCTGAGTTGGGCTGTCGAATCTCGAAGCCACATAGCAGGAATATCACCAGTGAGTACAAAGGTTGAACCATCTTCTAGGATTTCAACCGTATTGTCCAAGGTGTCTGTGTAGCAACGCTCGAAAACATCCACCCACTCTGGATGGTCCTTAGCCCGCTCTGCCACTTCATCTAGCCATTCTCTAACAATTTCTTTTGAATAAGTCATCGTGCAGTATCCTCTTTCAAACAAGTTTCATTTTCAGTATATAGCTTTTGAGACAGAAAATACATACACAAATGATAGTCATTTTTCTACAAAATAGTTATCTTTGAAGCTCCTTTTCTAAAGACTTCATTTTTCTGATATAATGTAGAAAAACAGCTAAAGGAAAGACTATGAAACCACTACTTGAAACCATCGATACCCGCTTTGGAACTGCCAGCAAGCATGCCTTTTCTCGGGGAAATACCCTGCCATACACAGGCGTGCCTTTCGGGATGAATTACTTTGTACCCCAGACCAGTGACCAGGAGGGCTCTTGGTTTTTCGATCCGCATCTGCCTATCTTTCAGGGGATTCGGCTAACTCACCAGCCCAGCCCTTGGATTGGCGACTACTCTTGGCTCCTTCTGACACCTGTCACAGGCCAGCTAGGTGGAGACAGCCTCTTCCATCGTCAGTCTTCTTATGACATAGATAAGGCCTCTTTCAAACCTCATTATCTGAAGATTTTCTCCCTGCGCTATCAGATTGAAACCCAGCTCACACCGACTTGCTACGGTGCTTCTATTCGTTTGGAGCAAAAACAAGGCAAAGCCCTCTCCCTCTACCTTCACGCAGCAGATGAACTGACCGTGGAGCAAGTAGATAAGCGAACTCTTGCCCTGCGACAAGAAGGTAAAACTGAAACCAACAAAAATCCACTGATACTGTTCACTACCCTGCAAATGAATACGGATATTCTTGCTATCAGCCAAGAAGGGGGAGACTGGCGAATTGACTTAGCAGATAGCCATGCTGAGATTCAGCTAGCAACTTCTTTCATCTCGCCTTCTCAAGCACTGCTTAATCTACCTCAAAAAGATTTTGAAAGATGTAAAGCAAGTGCCCAAGCGGATTGGGAAAATCTTCTCCATCGTTTTGACGTTATCGAGACAGGAGAGGCTGACAGAACCTTCTTTGATCACTGTCTCTACAGACTCTTCCTCTTTCCTCAGACTTTTTATGAGGTTGATGAATCAGGGCAAGCCATACACAAAGATTTGGCTACTGGAACTGTCAAGCCTGGTGTCCTCTTCAGCAACAATGGTTTCTGGGATACATTCCGCACCACCTTCCCCCTCTTTGCCCTTATCATACCGGAACACTACCACCGCTTTTTAGAAGGATTTCTCAATAACTACCGCGATACTGGTTTTCTCCCAAAATGGCTGGCTCCAGATGAACGGGGTATGATGCCAGGTACACTTTTAGACGGTATTATCGCCGATAGCGCCTGCAAGGACATGGCCCCCGACCTAGAAGAAGAACTCCTCCAAGCCATGCTTGAAACAGCCAGCAAGACCGACCCTCTCGGCATCAATGGTCGTCACGGACTAGCCCAATACCAAGAACTGGGCTATCTCTCTACCGACCGCCACGAAAGCGTCAGCCACACCCTAGACTATGCCTATAGTGACTTTTGTATCGCCAGCTGTGCCGAGAAACTAGGGAAAATAGAAATTGATGAAACCTACAAGGCCACATCACAAAATTACCACCATCTATTTGACGCTGAGACAGGTTACATGCGAGCGCGTGATGGTCAAGGCAACTTCCGTCCTGATTTCTCTCCTTATAGTTGGGGACGTGATTATGCCGAATGTTCAGCCATCCAAGCAACTTTAGGCGTCCTCCACGATATCCCAGGCTTGATCCAGCTTATTGGTGGAAAAGAAGCCTTTAGCAACTATCTTTTAAAAGCCTGTCAGGAGGCTCCCCTCTTTGAGACAACAGGCTATGGCTACGAGATTCACGAAATGAGCGAGATGGCTACTGCTCCTTTTGGACAACTCGCCATTTCCAACCAGCCAAGCTTCCACATTCCTTATCTATTCCGTTACAGCAACTACCCTGACTACACTGCCCTTCTCATCAAGACTCTCCGTCAGAAGGCCTTTCATCCAAGCTGGCAAGCCTGTCCTGGCGATGAAGACAATGGTAGTCTCTCTGCTTGGTACATCTGGTCAGCTCTCGGATTCTATCCAACCTGTCCAGGCAAGCCCAGCTATGATCTCGGAATCCCTCTCTTTGACCACCTCCGTATTTACCTAGCTAAAGAAAATAAATGGCTAGATATTCATACTGAGCAAAACCACAGCCATTTTAACTTTGTAAAAGAATGTCGACTGGACAAAGACCTAGTATCAACTATTCAACACCAAGACCTCTTGAAAGCTGATCAGCTAACCTTCACCCTTAGCTGGTTGCCAAGTCATCCGTCCACTTCCTGAAATACAAAAATCTCCTAGCAGGCTTTCCTGCTAGGAGATTTTCTTATGAGAGGTACTTGTTTAAGCTTTGAAAATCGGATTTATCATCTGATGTTTATCAAACAATCTACCAATTAAGCTTCTTCGTCTTCTTTACGACGACGGCCTGCAAGACCAAGACCAAGTAATGCACTTGCGGCAGCTGCTACCATAGCTACAGTAGAATCTGCTGTACCTGTATTCGGCAACTCTTTAGCTGCTTTACGCGCGTTTGTTGCTGCTTCTTGGCTAGCATTAGCTGCTGCTTGAGTAGTAGCTGGAGCTACAGCTGGTTTTTGAGCAGCTTGGTCGTTAGCTGGAGTTGCATGATCAGTTGATGAAGCAACTTTCGCCATGAAGTCTTCGATACGTTTAACCATTGCATCCACTTCTGCTTGACTTGCGTCTGCATTAGCAAATACTTTCTTAGCATCTGCTGATAATGCATTCGCTTCTTTTGCAGTTTCTGCATCAAGCTTAGCTGATTCTTTAATGATCAATTCATCTAATTGATGGATAGCACCTTCTAACTTAGCTTTATTCACTTTTGCATCAGTGTTATTAGCTGCGTTATTGCCAGAAGTTCCATTTCCACCATTGTTTGGAGCTGAAGGACGTTGTTTAAAGATATCTTCAGCGGCAATTGCTAAAACTTTACCATCTTTAGTTACAACAGTTGCATTTCCTGCTTTATCGAAAATAACTTCTACCACATCAGCATTTGCTCCTTTAATCTTAACTTTTGCAGCTTCTTTTTCTGCATCTGTTAAGTTATTGAGGTCTGCTACTGTTTCTTTTTCGAAGTCAAGGTTGATGTTATCTCCGCTATTCTTAACTGTTACATCACTTGCTGTTTTCACTAATTGGTCTTTTGCAATTGATACTGTATTTCCATCTAATGTGACTGTTGCGTTCCCTTTATCGTCTACTACTACAGTCGCTCCTGGATTTACTGCTTCAATTGCTTTCTTAACTGCTGCTTTTTCAGCATCTGTTAATTTTTCCTTATCAGCTACTAATGTGCGAATAGCAGGAATTTTAACAGCTGTATTCTTAGCTGCATCTGCCAAATCATCTGCTGGAATGACTAGGTCTAAAGCTGGAATGTTAAGAACTGTACCATCACCTTTAGCTACTGTTGCATTACCCTTATCATCCACTACTACAGTTGAACCTGGGTTGACTGCTTTAACCTTATCTTCGATCGCTTTCTTCTCTTCTGAAGTTAGAGCATCTGGATTTGCTACTACAGTTTTAGCTGCTGGTGTATTTACATCATTACCTGCATTTTCTTTAGTGATATCATCTTGTGTTTTCACTAAATCAGTTGCTGGAATGACCGCTGTCTTACCTTCCGGAGTTGTAACTGTTGCGTTCCCTTTATCGTCTACTACTACAGTCGCTCCTGGATTTACTGCTTTAACCTTATCTTCGATCGCTTTCTTCTCAGCATCTGTAAGTTTGTCTGGGTTAGCTACTACAGTTTTAGCTGCTGGTGTATTCACATCGTTACCTGC